>JAEUAC010000370.1 GCA_019695455.1 Methylorubrum extorquens
GCCTGGCCGCGGCCGCGACGCTCGCCCCCGCCGGCGCGGGGGCCGCGTCGCAGCGGCTCGCCGCCGTCCTGCCGCCCGCCCGGCCGGCCTCGCTCGGCGGGGACGTCGTCGCGACCGGCTCGCTCGGGCCCGTCCGGGCCCGCCCGGAGGCGCCGACGACGCTCGCGGCCGGCGAGAAGCTGACCGACGCGGCCGCGATCGAGCGGGCGAACGCCGCCCTGAACGGGCTCACCAGCATGACGTCCGAGTTCACGCAGGTCGGCGGCGACGGCCGCACGCTCACGGGCGTCATGTACATGCAGCGCCCGGGCAAGCTGCGCTTCGAGTACGAGAAGCCCTCGACGCTCGAGATCGTCTCCGACGGCTCCACCGTGCTGGTCCGCGACCGCAAGCAGAACACGGCCGACCCCTACCCGATCTCGCAGACGCCCCTGAAGTTCCTGCTCTCGTCGCGCATCGATCTCGGCCGGGAGGCGAAGGTGACGTCCGTCCAGAGCGATCCGGACGGCGTCCGCATCGGGATCGAGGATTCGTCCACGCTCGGCGGCACGTCGAAGATCACGCTCTCCTTCGACCGCGAGGTGCGCGAGCTGAAGCGCTGGCGCGTGGTCGACCCGCAGGGCTACGTGACGACCGTCACCCTCCGGGACATCGAGAAGAACCGGACGATCGATCCGCGCATCTTCATGCTGAACTACATGCGGCCGGTGGAGTGACCGCCGGTCCCGCTTAACCTTGCGCGATCTGTCATGGTGCGGCGCGGCGCGCGCTTCGCTACACAGCCCCCCATGACCGTTCAGCCCTTCGACCGGCGCCGCCTCCTCGCCGGGTTCCTCGCCCTCGTGCCGGGGGCGGCCTCCGCCCAATGGGGCCGCCCGATCCAGCCGCTCGACGGCCCGGAGGAGGAGGATCCCTTCTGGGCGCCGCGCAGCCGGCGGCCCGCCCCGCGCGACGACCTCTACGACCGGCCCGACGCGCGCCGGCGGGTCGGGCGCGATCCCTACGGGGCCGAGACGCCGGACGACCCGGCCTACGGGCAGGACCCCTACGGCCGCCGGCCCCTCGCGCCGTCGCAGCCGAGCCTCGCGGAGGCGGAGGGAGGCTTCGATCCGCGCCGCATCTACGCGCGCGTCGACGGCGACCCGTTCCCGATCCCGGCCTTCGACTACCGCCGGGTGCCGGCCCAGTACCTGCGCCGCGAGGTCGCCTATGCGGGGCGCGAGCCCGCCGGCACCGTGGTGGTCGATCCCCGCGGCCGCTTCCTGTACTTCGTCGAGGGCGGCGGCCGCGCCATCCGCTACGGCGTCGGCGTCGGCCGGCAGGGCTTCGCGTGGTCGGGCACGGCGACGATCAACTCGAAGCAGGCCTGGCCCGACTGGTACCCGCCGAAGGAGATGATCGCCCGCGATCCGAAGCTCGCCCGCAGCCTCTCCACGCTCCAGAGCGGCGTCGGCATGCATGGCGGCCCCCGCAACCCGCTCGGCGCCCGCGCCATGTACCTCTGGCAGAACGGCAAGGACACGCTCTACCGCATCCACGGCACCGTCGAGCCCTGGACCATCGGCACCTCCGTCTCGTCCGGCTGCATCCGCATGGTCAACCAGGACGCCATGGACCTCTACGGCCGGGTCGGCATCGGGGCCTCGGTCGTGGTCCTCGGCTGACGCCCCGGGCCGGCCTCGCCGGCCTGCCCCGGGGCGGGCGGGGCCGTGAGACGGCCGGCCGTCAGCCCTTGACGCCCTTCTCCTGGAAGTAGCGCATCGCGCCCGGGTGGAACGGCACGGGCGAGCGCGCCTGGATCTGGTTCTCGAGCGAGAAGCTCTCGGCGTCCTTGTGCACGGCGACGAGGTCGGCCTTCTTCTCGACCAGCGTCTTGACGATCCGGTAGGCGTCGTCGTCCGACATCGTCTCGCCCGTCACGAGGATGTTCCAGACGTCGGCCTGGGCGTTGGGCTTGGCGTAGCCGGGATACGAGTTCGGCGCGATGGTGGCGGCCGTGTAGAGCTTGCCGTGCTTGGCGTTCATGGACTCGACGAGATCGCCGTGGTCGATGAGCTTCATGGTGAGGCCGGGGGTCGCGGCGAGATCCGTGACGGCCGCCGTCGGCACGCCGCCGACCCAGAAGAACGCGTCGATCTTGCGATCCTTCAGCGCGTTCACGCTCTCGGCGACGGAGAGCCGCTCGCGCTTCATGTCCTTGTCCTTGTCGAGGCCCGCGGCCTCGATCACGCGGAACGCCATGACCTCGGTCGCGGAGCCCGGCGCGCCCGTCGACACGCGCTTGCCCTTCAGGTCCGCCATGGTGGCGATGCCCGTGCCCTCGACCGTCGCGACGTGCATGCGGTTCGGATAGAGGACGAGCAGCGTCCGCAGCGGCACCTTCTGGCGGAACTTGTCCTTTCCGTTCAGGGCGTCGAGCGCGGCGTCCGCCATGGAGAAGCCGATCTCGCTCTGGCCGGACGCGATGAGCTTCAGGTTGTCGACCGATCCGCCCGTCACCTCGGCGGTCGCCTGCAGGCCGGGCAGGTTCTTGGTCAGCACGTTCGCGATGGCGCCGCCGATCGGATAGTAGACGCCGCCCGTGCCGCCCGTGCCGATCGAGATCGTCTTGGCCTGCGCGAAGGCCGGCACGCCCCGGAGCGCGAAGGCGGCCACGCCGGCGCCGAGCGCCAGGTTGAAGCCGCGGCGGGTCATCTCGTCCATGTCGTCCTCCCGGAGCCGCGTCGCGCGCGGCCTTGTTGGGGCGGACGATAAGGGGCGGCGCGCGGCCCGGCAACGCGCCGCGCCTGCGACTTAGGAAGAGCAGGCCAGGACGAGCGAACCGGCCCGCTCAGGCGATGGCGGCGGGGGCCGGGCGCCATTTCTGCCAGGCGAGCACGGCGGCTCCGAGGGCGAGGCCCAGGATCTCCGAATGGTCGAGGTCGCGGCCCGTGATCCATTCGCCGATCGCCTCGATCAGGCTCGGGAAGACGAGAAGCAGGCCCGCGAGCATGAGGAGGCCGCGCTCGGTGCCTCTGGTCCGGCGCAGCGCCCAGCCCTGGGCCGCGGCGGCGAGGAGCGCGAGGCCGATCGCCGTCTTCGCCGTGATCGCGACGACGTCGACCCAGGAGCCGCCCTTCGGGATCGCGAGGAGCAGGCCGAGGCCCTGCTGGTCCAGCACGAACACGAACGTCACGAGGAAGGCCGGCAGCGTGTACTTCCAGCTCTGCAGCGTGGTCCGGTAGGGGTCGCCGCCCGTGATGGCGGCGGCCGCGAACGGCGACAGCGCCGTGGGCGGCGAGACCTCGGACAGGACCGCGTAGTAGAAGATGAACATGTGGGCGGCGAA
>JAEUAC010000429.1 GCA_019695455.1 Methylorubrum extorquens
GCGGGGCAGCGTCACCCGGAAGGTCGATCCCGCCTCGGGCCGCGAGGCGAGGTGGATCGGGACGTCGAGCGCGATGCCGATGCGCTCGACGATGGACAGGCCGAGGCCGAGGCCGCGCGCCGCGCGGGCCCCCGCCGGCAGGCGCTGGAACTCGCGGAAGATCGCCGTCTGGCTCGCCTCCGGGATGCCGAGGCCGGTGTCGCGCACCTCCAGGCGGACGCCGTCCGGCCCCTCGCGCCGGGCCGCCACGAGGATCGTGCCCGCCGGCGTGTACTTCACGGCGTTCGAGATCAGGTTCTGCAGGAGGCGGCGCAGCATCTGCCGGTCCGTCCGCACGGCGAGGCCCGTCGGCACCACGCGCAGCCGCAGCCCCTTCGCGGCCGCGCTCGGCTCGAACTCGCGGGCGAGCTGCGCGAAGACCTCGCGGAGCGCCACGGTGGAGAGGCGGGGCTTCATGGCGCCCGCGTCGAAGCGCGAGATGTCGAGGAGCGTGGTCAGGATCTCCTCGACGGCGTCCAGCGAGGCGTCGACGTTCTCGGCGAGCGTCGCCTCCGGCGTGTCGCGCGTGCGCTCGGCGAGCGAGGTCGCGTAGAGGCGGGCCGCGTTCAGGGGCTGCAGGATGTCGTGGCTCGCGGCCGCCAGGAAGCGCGTCTTGGAGGCGTTCGCGTCGTCCGCCTCGCGCTTGGCGACCGTCAGCGCCTCGTTCAGCCGCGTCAGCTCCTCCGTCCGCTCGCGCACCCGCTGCTCGAGGGTCTCGTTGGCGCGCTCGCGCGCCTGCTCCTCGGCCACGATGTCGGTGACGTCCGTGTAGGTCGTGACGAGGCCGCCGCCGGGCAGCTGGTTCGACCGGACGGAGATGACGCGGCCCGACGAGTAGAGCCGCACCCGCACCGGCCCCGGATCGAACATGACCGAATGGAGCCGGGTCGCGACGAGGTCGTCCACGGCGCCGGGCCCGTAGGCGCCGCGCTCGGCGTTGACGCGGACGATCTCGTCGAGCCCGACGCCGATCCGCACGAGCTCCGGCGGGAATCCGTAGAGGTCGATGAAGGCCTGGTTCCAGGCGAGCAGCCGCAGGTCCTGGTCGAGCACCGTGATGCCCTGCTGGGCGTGGTCGATCGCGTGCTGGAGGAGGTCGCGGTCGTGCTGGAGGGCGGCCGAGGCCTCGTCGAGCAGCCGCAGGGCGGCCTTGGTCGAGAGGTCCCGCCGCCGCAGCACCAGGGACAGCGCGAGCCGCGACGAGGAGGCCCCGATGGCGGAGGCGAGCAGGTTCTCGGCGTAGCGCAGGAGGTGGATGTCGGCCTCGTCGCCGTCGCCGTCGGCCACGCCGCGCGAGCGGGCGAAGGCCGCGAAGGAGCGGCGCGTCCGGTCCTCGCCGAGGAAGCGCCCGACCGCGCCCCGGAGCTCGTCCACCGTGACGCTCGCCTGGAAGAGCCGCAGCGTCGGCGCGATCGGCCGGTCCGTCTCGCCCATGAAGGCGACGGCCTGCAGGCGCTCGAGCGCCGTCGCGGGGCGGCGGAGCGAGAAGGCCGCGAAGGCGAGGACGTTCAGCCCGAGGCTCCACAGGACGCCGTGCGTGAGCTGCGGCAGCTCCGTGCCGGCCAGCGCCGTGGGCCGCAGCGCCGCGATGCCGAACGGGCCGTCCGCCATGAGGGCGAGGAGCGTGGCGCTTCCGGCGCCGGTCGCGATGATGGGCAGGAGCAGCGTGTAGGCCCAGACGCCGATGCCGATCGCGAGGCCGGCCGTCGCGCCGAGCGCGGTGGCGCGCCGCCAGAGGAGGCCGCCCAGGAAGGCGGGCCCGATCTGCGCCACGGCCGCGAAGGACAGGAGGCCGATGGAGGCGAGCTCGGCCTCGCCCGCCACCCGGTAATACGCGTAGGCGAGGAGCGTCAGGACGCCGATCGAGAGGCGGCGCACGATCAGGACGAAGCCGCCGAGGTCGCGGCGCCCCTCCCGCGAGCGGAAATCGGCCGAGAAGCCGCCCCGCCGCAGCAGGAGCGGCATCACGAGGTGGTTCGCCACCATGACGGAGACGGCGATCGTCTCCACGATCACCATGGCGGTCGCGGCCGACAGGCCCCCCAGGAAGGCGAGGAGGGCCACGAAGGCCGAGCCGTCCGAGAGCGGCAGGCTGAGGACCAGCATGTCCCGGTCCGTTCCCGGGCCCGGGAACAGGACGAGGCCCGCGAGCGCGAGCGGCACCACGAAGACGTTGATGAGGACGAGGTAGAGCGGGAACGTCCAGGCGGCGCGCTTCAGGTCCTCGACGGAGCGGTTCTCGACCACCGTCATGTGGAACTGGCGGGGCAGGAGCAGCGCCGCCGCGGCCGACAGCACCACGAGGACGACGAAGCTCACCGGCTGGGAGGTCGGGCCGAGCGCCGCGAAGGGGTGGCCCTGCGCGCCGGCCCGCGCCACGATGTCCGAGAAGCCGTTGAACATCCCGTAGGTCACGAAGGCGCCGACGGCCGCGAAGGTCACGAGCTTGACGATGGATTCGACGGCGATCGCCAGGACGAGCCCGTTCTGGTGCTCCGTCGCGTCGGCGTGGCGGGTGCCGAAGGCGACCGCGAACCCGGCCAGCACCACGGCGACGATCAGCGTGACGTCGCCGAACCCGGCGACGCCCGTTCCCGTCCCGCTCTCCAGGAAGAGGCTGATCGAGGCGGACACGGCCTTCAGCTGGAGGGCCACGTAGGGCAGCGCGCCGGCGACCGCGATGAGGCAGACGATGGCCGCGACCCGCTCGCTCTTGCCGTAGCGGGCGGCCACGAAGTCGGCCACCGACGTGATGTTCTGCGCCTTCGCGATGCGGATCACGCGCGCGACGAGGGGATGGCAGAGGCCGATGACGAGGATCGGCCCGATATAGATCGCCAGGAAGTCGAGCCCGGACCGGCTGGCGAGCCCCACGGAGCCGTAGAAGGTCCAGGAGGTGCAGTAGACGGCCAGCGCCAGCGCGTAGATCGTCGACCGCGAGCGCCGCATCGCGCGGCGGCCCGACGTGTCGCCCCAATGCGCCACCGCGAACAGGAGGCACAGGTAGACGAGCGCCGACAGGACGACGGCCCAGCTCGCGATCATGGGACCGGTCCGCTTCTCACGGCCGCGAGATTAGCGGCGGCCGCCGGGCCGCGCTATCCATGGATGCCGGCCCAGGACGGCCGGCGACCCAGGAGGCGGCGCCCATGCTCGAGGAATTCAAGAAATTCGCCCTGCGGGGCAACGTCGTCGACCTCGCCGTCGGCGTCGTCATCGGCGCGGCCTTCGGCAAGATCGTCGAATCGCTCGTCTCCGACGTCTTCATGCCGATCATCGGCGCCGTGACGGGCGGTCTCGACTTCTCGAACTACTACATCCGCCTGTCCTCGGCCATTCCGGCCGGCCTCTCCTACGCGGACGCGAAGAAGCAGGGCGCCGTGCTCGGCTGGGGCAACTTCGTCACGATCTCGATCAACTTCATCATCGTCGCCTTCGTCCTTTTCCTGGTCATCCGGGCCATGAACCGCATGAAGACGAAGGCGGAGGAGGCCCCGAAGGTGGCCGAGACCCCGGCCGACGTCCTGGTGCTGACCGAGATCCGCGACCTCCTGGCGAGCCGTCCGGCGCGCCCCTGACCGCGCGGCCGGCGTCGTCGGCCGATCACGGGGCGTGATGGGGTCCATCACGCCGCCGGGGGCTCCGGGCCCGGCCGGTCTCTGGTAAGG
>JAEUAC010000456.1 GCA_019695455.1 Methylorubrum extorquens
TCCTGGCCGCGCTTCAGGATGCGGCCCGCCGCCGTGACGACGGAATAGGCGCCCTGGCGGCGCGCGAGCGCCGGCTCCTTGACGATGCGATACAGCGGCATCTCGGACGTGCGGCGGAAGACGGCGAAGACCGCGCGGTCCTTCTCGAAGTCGATCGCGTAGTCCCGCCACTCGCCGGACGCCACCATGCGGCCGTAGAGGTTCAGGCAGAGCCGCAGCTCCTCCCGGTTGAACGTGACCTGGGGCGCTGCCGCGGGCGACGGGAACGGCACGACCCGCGCGCCCGCATCCTGCCTTTCGCCCTCGCTCATCCCGGACCGACGCTCCGCCTCTCTCGGGGAGAGGATGTGCCCCCGGGCGCGGAAGCGCAAGCGACCGAGCGCCGCGTCCGGCCGCCTCCGCCGAAGGCCGCATTGACGGGTGCGCGGCGGCGGTGACAGGGTCGCCGCAACGAGGCCACGCCCGCATCGCGGATCGGGCCCGATCCCGGCCGTTCGCGGTCGATCGAGGAAACGCCCGGCGGACCGTGCCGCGCCCGCCTGCCGGGCCGGACGTCGCCCTCGGGAGAGCGAGGTCCCTCCTGGTGAGCCTGTTCGTCCAGCAGATCCTGAACGGTCTGACGCTCGGCAGCGTCTATGCCCTGGTCGCGCTCGGCCTGACCCTCGTCTACGGCATCCTCCACATCCCGAACTTCTCGCACGGGGCGCTGTTCACGGTCGGCGCCTACGCGGCCTACGTGACGGCGGGCCAGCTCGGGGCGAACTACTGGGTGGCGCTCGGGGCCGCCGCCCTCGTGACGGCGCTCGTCGCCATGCTGTCCGAGCGGCTGGTCTTCAGCCGCCTGCGCGACTCGCCGCCCCTGCACGACATGATCGCCGCGATCGGGCTCCTCCTCTTCTTCGAGGCGCTGATCCAGGCGAAGTTCGGGGCGGAGTTCCACCGCGTCGCGGCGCCCTATCCGGGGATCTGGCAGGGGCTGCGGCAGGCCACGGGCCTCGTGCTGCCGATCCAGCGCGCCCTCATCATCGCGGGCGCCGTCATCCTGATGGTCGCGCTGCACCTGTTCCTGACGCGGACCGTCACGGGCTCGACCATCGTGGCGATGGCGCAGAACCGGGAGGGCGCCTCGCTCGTCGGCATCGACCTCACGCGGGTGTCGCTCCTCACCTTCGCGATCTCGGGCGCGCTCGCGGCGGTCGCGGCCGTGCTCTTCGCGCCCATCAACCTCGTCTCGCCGGGGATGGGCAATCTCGTGATCCTGAAGGCCTTCGTGATCATCATCCTGGGCGGGATGGGGTCCGTCCCGGGCGCGATCGCGGGCGGCATGATCATCGGCTTCGCCGAGAGCTTCGGCGCCTTCTACATTTCGACGGACCTCAAGGACATCATGGCCTTCGCGCTGCTCGTCGTCATCCTGTCGGTCCGGCCGCAGGGCCTGTTCCCGGCGCCGGCCCGATGAGCGCGCGCGCCGCCGTCGCGGCCGTGGCCCTCGCGGCCGCCATAGCCTTCCCGCTCGTCTCGCCGAACGACTACTTCACCTACGTGATGGCGCTCGCCTTCATCTACGCGATCGCGGCGATCGGCCTGAACCTCATCCTCGGCTACACGGGGCAGCTGAACCTCGCCCATGCCGGCTTCATGGCCATCGGCGCCTACGCGCTCGGCATCCTCACGGTCGATTACGGCGTGCCCTTCTGGCTCGCCTTCCTCGCGTCGGGGCTCGTCGCCGCGCTCGCCGGGCTCGGGGCGGGGCTCGTCTCGCTGCGGCTCAAGGCGGATTACTTCGCGATCTTCACGCTCTGCGTCGGCATCATCATCTGGCTCGGCATCGAGAAGTGGGACAGCCTCACCCACGGCGTGGTCGGGATCATCGGCATCCCGGCGCCCGCCCCCATCGGTCCGCTCCGGTTCGACACGACGATCTCGAAATACTACCTCGTCCTCGTCTTCCTGGTGCTCGGGCTGTTCGTCATGGACCGGATCGTCCACTCGATCCTGGGCCGCGCCTTCGTGGCCATCCGGAACGGCGAGGGCCTGGCGGAATCGCTCGGCATCCCCCTGATGCGGACCAAGGTGACGGCCTTCGTCCTCTCGACGGCCTATGCCGGCTACGCGGGTGCGCTCTATGCCGGCTTCGTCCAGTTCATCGGCCCGCAAATCGCGTCCGAGACCTACGCCTTCGACATGATCGCCTTCATCCTGGTGGGCGGGCTCGGTACGCTGTCCGGCCCCGTCCTGGGGGCGATCGTGCTGACCTGGGCCACGCAATCCCTCCAGTTCCTGCAGGATTACAGGCTGCTCGTGTTCGGCCCCCTCCTCATCCTCCTCGTCATGTTCCTGCCGAAGGGCATCGTCGGGACGCTCCGGGCGCAGCAGGCGCGCCGGGCCGGGCGCCGCGCCACCGCGGCGCGGGCCGAGGCGGCCGTGGCCGGCACGGCCGACAAGGCCAGCGCCCATGCTTGAGGTGGTCGGGCTCGGCAAGCGCTTCGGCGGCCTCGCCGCCGTGAAGGACGTCACGGTGCAGTTCGCGCCCGGCCGGATCACGGCCGTGATCGGCCCGAACGGGGCCGGCAAGACGACCTTCTTCAACCTCTGCGCCGGGACGCATCGTCCCACCGAGGGACGCGTCCTCCTCGGCGGCGAGGACGTGACCGGCATGCGGCCGGACCGCATCGCGCGGCGCGGGCTCGCGCGGACGTTCCAGGCGACGACGCTGTTCGAGGACGCGAGCGTGCTCGACAACCTGATCGTCGGGCATCGCCTGCGCACGACGGCCGGCCTCGCCGACGTGGTCTTCGGCACGCGCCGGCTGCGGGCCGACGAGCGCGCCTGCCGCGACGCGGCCGAGCGGGCGCTCCGCTTCGTCGGGCTCGAGGCCTCGGCCGATCGCGTCGTGGCCGACATCAGCCAGGAGGAGAAGAAGCGCACGGCCTTCGCCCTCGCGCTCGCGACCGAGCCGACGATCGTGCTCCTCGACGAGCCGGCCGGCGGCGTGAACCCGGACGAGACCGAGGGCCTCGCCCGCCTCATCCGCAAGATGGCCGAGAGCGGGCTCACGATCGGCCTGATCGAGCACAAGATGGGCATGATCATGGGCCTCGCCGACCGCATCGTCGTGCTCGACCACGGCGAGAAGATCGCCGACGGCAGCCCGTCGGAGGTGTCGCGCGACCCGAAGGTGATCGAGGCCTATCTCGGCGCGGACTTCGCGCCCGTGGGAGCCGACCATGCTGGCCTGTGAGGGCGCGACGCTCGACTACGGGTCGTACCGGGCTCTCTCGGGCGTCTCCGTCCGGGTCGAGCGGGGCGAGCTCGTCGTCATGCTGGGCGCGAACGGGGCCGGCAAGTCGAGCCTGTTCCTGGCGATCTCGGGCCTGCGCCGCCTCCGGTCGGGCTCGATCCGGCTCGACGGGCAGGAGCTCGCCGGCCGCAAGCCGTCGGACATCGTGGCGGCGGGGCTGGTCCAGTGCGCGGAGGGGCGCAAGCTCTTCCCGGGCATGTCGGTCCGCAAGAACCTGACGCTCGGCGGCTACGTGCACCGGGCCGATCCGAAGGGCTCGGAGGCGATCCTCGAGCGCGTCTTCGGCATGTTCCCGATCCTGCGCGACAAGCAGCACGACACTGCGGGCTCGCTCTCCGGCGGCCAGCAGCAGATGGTCGCCATCGGCCGCGCCCTGATGGGACGGCCGAAGGTCCTCCTCCTCGACGAGCCGTCGCTCGGGCTGGCGCCGCTGGTCGTGAAGCAGGTGCTGGAGGCCGTGCAGGCGATCAACCGCGAGGGGACGACCGTGCTCCTCGCCGAGCAGAACGCCTTCGCGGCGCTGAAGATCGCGCACCGCGCCTACGTGCTCGAGAACGGCCGCATCGTGTCGGAGGGCTCGCCCGAGACGCTGCTCGCCGACGACCGCATCCGCAAGGCGTATATCGGCGCCTGACCGGCCTGGCCTAAGACACGATCAAGTCGAACACGACATCCAAGGGAGAGAACGACATGGCGGTGACGAGACGCATCCTGGGCCTCGCGGCGGCGACGGCGCTCGCCGGCACGGCCCTCGCCGGCCCGGCCTTCGCGCAGGAGACGGTGACGATCGGCTGGACGGGCCCGCTGTCCGGCGGCGCGGCGCTCTACGGCAAGAACACGCTCCAGGGGCTCGAGATGGCCGTGAAGGAGGTGAACGACGCCGGCGGCCTCGAGGTCGGCGGCAAGAAGGTCAAGGTCGAGGTCGTCGCGCTCGACGACAAGTACTCGCCCTCCGAGGCGGCCGTGAACGCGAAGCGCCTGCGCGCCCAGTACAAGGCGCCGGTGGTGTTCTGCCCCCATTCGGGCGGCAACTTCGCCATGCAGGCCTTCAACGAGCAGGACGGCTTCCTGATCGGCGCCTATACCAGCGTTCCGCAGATGACGGAGCGCGGCAACAAGCTGACCATGCGCATCCCGCCCTCCTTCGCGGGCTACCTGCCGCCCTTCATCAAGACGGAGATGGCCACCTTCGGCAAGAAGCTCGGCATGGCGGGCGCCGACCACGACTACGCCAAGGCCTGGGCCGCCCTGATCCAGCCCGCCTGGAAGCAGGCCGGCGGCACCGTCGTCGCCGACAACCCCATGTCCTACAACAAGGACAGCGACTTCTATTCCGGCGTCTCGCGCGTGATCGCGGCCTCGCCGGACGTGATGTTCGTCGGCGGCGCCTCCGAGCCGACCGCGCTGGTCGTGAAGCAGGCGCGCGAGCTCGGCTTCCAGGGCGGCTTCGCCGTCATGGACCAGGCGAAGCTCGACGAGATGGCCACCGTGCTGGGCGGCTACCAGCCGCTCGAAGGCGCCATCGGCACGCTGCCGCTGATGACCGACAAGCGGCCGGGCCCGGTCGAGTTCGTGGCGAAGTTCAAGAAGATCTACAACAAGGACGTCGGCAGCGAGACCTCGCTCAACTACTCGGCGACCAACGCCGTGCTCGAGGCCATGAAGATCGCCGGCACGACGACGGACGCGGCGGCGATCCGGGCCAAGCTGACGGACGCCTTCAAGGCGCTGCCGCCCGGCCGCAACCCGGCCGTGATCGAGAGCGTGGACGAGAGGGGCGGCTCGAACGCGGCGCTTCTCGTCGGTCTCGTCAAGGGCGGCAAGGTCGTGGCGGTCGACGCCGCGACCGGCAACGTCCTGAACTGAGGCGGTCGATCCGGGCGGTCCCGGGCCGCCCGGCCTAGAGGTAGTCCGTCAGGGACAGCTTCATGATGGTCGCCGTCACCTGATAGCTCGCCTGCAGGCGCGTCTGCGTGGCGAGCAGGCGCGTCGCGGCCTCGGTGGTGTCGGTGTCCTCGATGCCCGAGAGCGCGTCCTTGATCTGCTCCTGCGTGATCGTGCCGGTCTGCTTGGCGCTCTTCATCGTGCTCGAGGCGAGCGCGAGGTCCTCGGCGACGGTGGCGATCTGCTGGCGGGCCTGCGAGGTTCCGAGGTTGGCCGAGACCCGGTCCGCGAGGGCCCCGTAGCGCGCGCGCGTCTGGGCGTCGGTCCCCGTCAGCGCGCTGGCAGCGAGCGCCCCGAAATTGGCGAGGACCGACTGGAAGCCCGCCTCGTTGGCGGCCGCTCCGATCCCGATCGTCTGCCGCTCCGAGATCCGGACGACGGAGCTCGAGCGCGGCGAGGAGCCGTTGTCGCCCGTGTACCAGACGACGGTATCGGCGGCCGTGCCGGGCCGCAGCGCCGTGGCGGTCGCGAAGGGCGGACCCGCGACGCGGGCCGGAGGGGTCGTGGCGTCCGCCGCGAAGAACTGCTTCGCGGTCTGCATGGCCGACGCCGCCGGCAGGTCCGTCGCCGTCAGGTTGGTCACGGCGGTCTGCAGCGCCTGCCGTATGCTCTCGGCCGTCTCCGCCGTCGTGGCGCCGATCCGGTAGCTGACGGCGCCCTCCGCCCCGACCGACCCCGCGATCAGCTTGATGTCCGAGGTGGTCCCGTCCGGCAGGCCGAGGGTGAGCGACAGCGCGTCGCCGGGAGCGGGCTGGGCGCCGACCGAGAACGAGACGGCGACGGGCGAGCCGCCCCGTGTCGCCGTCACGCCCGTTCCCGTCGCGCTCGCGGCCTGGAGCTTCAGGCCGAACGGGTTGGTCGCGCTCTCCTCGGACAGCGTCACGGGCGAGCCGGACCCGTTGAGCACGAGGCGGCCCATGCCGCCCGTGCCGACGTCGGCCGCCTGGCGCTCGCTGACCAGGGTCTCCAGTCCGGCGCGCGTGGCGTCCCCGTTCAGGATCTCCTCCGTCGAGGCGACCGGCCTCGTGTCGGAGGCGCGGCCGGCGAAGAGGTATTGGCCGTTCAGCTGCTCGTTCAACGCCTGCACGACGGCGTCGAGGCCCTGCCGGGCCGTGTCCGTCGCCGAGGTCAGCACGCCGTTCGGATTGTTGCGGATCTTGGAGACCGCGGTCGGCAGATCGGTCGCGACCTTGCTGATCTGGCTCAGGCTCGCGTTCATCAGGGTGAGCCGGAGCGAGCCTGCGTCGATCGCGCTGGCCGTGTCCTGCAGGCCCGACAAGCGGAACCGCAGCGACACGCTGGCGCCCGCCGCCGTGCCGAGCCCCGCATAGGTGCGCGAGACCTTGCCGGTCGAGAGCTGGTTCGAGATCTGGCCGATGCTGTCCTTCAGCGACGTGAAGCGCTCGGTCGAGGTCGCCAGCGACACCGCCGCGGCGCTGTAGGATTTCAGCATCATAGGCCGACCCTCATCAGGGTATCCAGCATCTCCTTGGCCACCGACATGACGCGCGCGTTGGCGCTGTAGGCGGTCTGCAGCTGGATCAGCTGCGCAAGTTCGGTATCCACGTTGACGCCGGAGAAGTTCGACATCCGGCTCGTGATGTTGCTGAGGACGATCTGCTGCCCGGAATCCAGCGACGTCGCCGAATTGGCCGCGCTCGCCTGGCTGCTCACGATCTGCGTCGAGAACTCGCCGATCGTGCCCCGGAAGACCGAGGACGAGCCCGCGATCCCGGCCCGCCCCGTGAAGGCGAGACGCGTCGACGTGAGGGCGTTGAGAAGCTGGGTCGGCCGCGTGATGTCGCCGGTCGAGACCGTCGGGCCGTATTGCACGAGCAGCGAGGGATCGGCGACGACCTGGGCGTTGACGGCGATGCGGCTCGCGAGGCCGGTGAGCTTGGATCCGTTCTCGTAGGAGCCCGTGTAGGTGAGCGTGCCGTCCGTGAAGAGGGGCAGCGCAGGCTCCCCGCTCGCCGGCCCCGAAACCGTGCGCGAGAGTCCGAAGGCGCTGACCGACGTGGTCGTGCCCGAGCCGAGGACGCGGATCGTCGAGCCGGTCGTGTTGCTGGCCGTGAAGCCGGTCCCGAGCGCCGTCGCGATCGCGGAGGCGGCCGCCCCGTAGCCGCCGGAGAGGTCGAGCCCGATCACGCCGTCGCCCGACGCCGTCGCCGCGGCCGCTCCGGCCGCCGAATCGGCCTTCACGAAGGTCAGCGTCCGCATCTGTCCGTTGAAGACGGTCGACACGGTGATCGGGTTGCCGGCCGACAGGCCGGCGAAGTTCAGGTCGAACCCGGAATCGGCGCCCGAGACGACGGGCGTGCCGGCCACGGGCGTGTTGGACAGCGCCGTCGCGAGGCCCGCCGCGAGCGCGTCGAGCTGGGTCTGCGCCTCGGGCAGGACCTGGTCGCGCAACTCGGCATAGGCGGCGAACTTGCCCGACCGGATCGCGCCCGTGCCCAGAAGCGGGACGGACCGTCCGGAGAAGTCCGTGATGGTCAGCGAGCCGACGCTGCTCTTCGCCGGATCCATGTCGAACTTCGACTCGACGCCGACGGCCGACCGACCGTCGAAGGCGAGCTTCACGGGGTTCACGCCGTCGAACAGCCGCAGGCCGCCCGTGGTCGAGATGGTCTGGCGACCGTCGGACTGCGTGTAGGTGTCGAGGTCGAAGAACTCCGACAGCTGCTGGATCAGCCCGTCGCGCTGGTCGAGCAGGCTCGCGCTCTCCGCGTTGGCGGGGGAGTCGCTCATGCGGCTCGTCACGACCTTGATCTGCTGCAGGATGTCGTTGACCTGCCCCGTATAGAGGCCCATCGCGTCCTCGGCCTGCTGGCGCAGGGACTGCACCTGGTCCGACAGGGACCGGAGCGAGGTCGCGAGCTCCGACGCATTGGCGAGGACCGCCGCCTTCGTCGTGTAGGACGACGGGTTCGAGACGAGGGCCGACACCGAGGAGTTGAGCTTCGCCGTCAGCGCCGGAAGGCCCTGGCTCGAGCCGGGCGCATCGAACATGCCGTCGATCGACGCGTGGAAGTCCGACTTGACCGACGTATAGGCGGCACCGGCCGTCTCGAGCCGCAGCTGGCGCTGCACCAGCGTGTCCAGCACCCGCTGCGCCTGGCCGACGTTGACGCCCGCTCCGACCCCGTCCGCGACCCGCTCGGTCGTGTTGAGCACGCGTCGCGTGTAGCCGGGCGTGCCGGAATTCGCGACGTTCTGCGACACGACTTCCATGCCGGCCTGCGTGGCGCGCAGGCCGGAGACGGCGGTCGTGATGGCAGCGGAGAGGCCCATGGCTGTCTACCTGTCGGTCACCTGATCACGTTGAGGATGTCCTGCAGCATCGTCTGTGCAGTCGTCAGTACGCGGGTGTTGGCAGAATAGGCCTGCTGGGTAACGATCATCTTAGAGAATTCGTCCGAAATGTCGGTATTCGACGCCTCGACCGAGCCGCCCGCGATGGAGGCGCCGTTCAGGCCGTAGGTGGGCGCGCCGGACGCGCCCGTGGCCGAGAAGGTGCCGCCGTCCTCGCGGCGGAGCGAGGTGTCGGACGCGAAATGCGCGACCGTCACCTGGGCGAGCTTCGACTTCTGGCCGTTCGAGAACGAGCCGATGATCGTGCCGTCGGTCTGCACCTCGACGGAGGAGAGCGAGCCCGACGTGTAGCCGTTCTGGTCGACGCGCGTCGTCGCCTGGCCGTTCGTGTCGCCGGTCTGGGTCAGGCCCTGCGCGAAGCTCAGGTTGACGTTGCCGATGTTCGTCCCGTCGATCGTGAGGTTGGTGATCGGGACGCTGGTCGCCGAGGAGAGCTTTCCGTTCGCGTCGAAGGTGACGTTCGACCCGACGCTCTGCCAGGCGACCTGGTTGCCGGTCGCCTTGGAGTTCGACTGGTAGAAGAGCTGCCAGGTGTTGCCCGTGTTGCTCGATGCCGTCTTGCCCCAGCGCAGCTGGGCGGTCGAGGCGGTGCCCGACGCCGTATAGAGCGTGATCTCGCCGCCCGTGATCGACTCGTTCAGGAAGACGCTCTGGTCGGCCCCCGTCACGGTTCCCGTCGTGACCGGGTTGGTCGTGTAGTTGGCGGGCGTGAGGAGGTCGGAATTCGCCGTCGCCGCGTTGTAGGCGTTCGGCTTCGGGATCGACGGCAGGTTGCCGTAGTAGCGGACCTCGGTCGAGGGCTTCGGCGGCAGGGGCGTCGAGGGCAGCTTGATGGGCGTCGTCTGCGAGCCGGTGACGGCGCCGCTGGACGGATCGTACGAGGTACCCACGAGGTAGCGGTTCGCGCCGTTCACGAGGTAGCCGTTGATGTCAGTCTTGAAGTCGCCGCGGCGCGTGAACTGGTTGATGCCCGAGAAGCTCGGGTTGGTGACGGAGCCGTCGTTCTTGCCGACGGCGAAGAAGCCGTTGCCGGACAGCGCCATGTTGGTCGGGATGCCGGTCGGCGTCGTCGTGCCCTGCGCGACGTTCGAGAAGGCCGAGTAGGACACGCCCGATCCGGTGATCAGGCCGCCCGTCGGCGAATCCGTGACGAGATCGGCGAAGCTCGTCTCGATCCGCTTGTAGCCGACCGTCTGAGAGTTCGCGATGTTGTTCGAGATGTTCTCGAGCGCGTAGGACTGCGCGGACAGGCCGGACACGGCCGACGACAATGCACCCAGGATACCCATTACGCCGATCTCCAGGCCCGGCGAACGACCGGAACCGGAGGGGAGACAGCACTCCGCGTGCCACATCCAAGCCGTTGAAGACGCACGCCGAATCCGGCGGCTCTCGGCCGGGACGCCCGGCAATTGCCGCCCGGTCGGCAGGAATTGCCGCGCGTCAGGCCTCCTTGTCGGCCCGGGAGAACAGCTCGCCGGCGACGTCGCCGATGCGCGGCGGCTCCTCCCGGATGTAGGGAAGCGGCCGGCAGACCTCGATGGCCGCGAGGCCGAACCGGGCGGTCATGAGCCCGTTCAGCACCCCCTCCCCCAGCTTGGCCGAGACGCGCGCCGCGAGGCCGAGGCCCAGCGCCTGCTGCAGCAGGCTGTCCCCGACCGCGACGCCGCCCGTCACGGCGAGGTGGTTCACGGCCGCCCGCGCGAGGCGCAGGCCGCCGAGGAGGCCCGGGCGTCCGCCGTAGAGCCGCGCGATGCGGCCGAGCATGGCGGCGGCCGCCCAGACGACGAAGGCGACGTCGACGATGGCGCGGGGCGACAGGGCCGTCACGCCCGCCACGCGGCGGGCCGCGGCGGCGACGATGCGCTTGGCGTCCTCGTCGAGCGGGGCGACCAGGGTGCGCTCGGCCAGCGCGAGCCGGTCCTCGGCGTCCAGGATCTCGTCGGCCACGTCCGCCACCCGGGGGCCGATCGTGCGCACCTCCCGCGCCGCGTAGAGGTCCGCGACCCGGCCCGCGACGCGCTTCGCGCCCTCGTGGTCGCGGGACGCGAGCGCGTCCGCGGCCTCGCTCCGCAGCGCCTCGATCCGGCGCTCGCGCCAGACGCCCCGCAGCTCGCGACCGACGATGGCGAGGAGCGACAGGACCGCCAGGACGGCGAGCCCGAGCGCCACCCAGCCGAGCCACGGCGCCGCCGCGAACAGGTCCGCGATGAGGCGCTCGATCGCGAGGCCGATGCCGAGCGAGGCGAGGCTGCCGAGCGCGCCGAGGAGGATGGACGTCCAGGGCACGCCGCGGCGGGAGGGCGCCGGCAGGACGGGGGTGCCGTCCGCCGCCTCGATCGCGTCGGCCGGCTCCTCCGTGACGAGGGGCGCCACCGCGGCGGGGCCGGTGGCGTCGAGCCGGAAGGCGCGCGGCCGCGAGGTCATGCGAGACGGTCTCCGAGCAGGAAGTCGAGGGCGCGGTCGAGCCGGATCTGCGGCAGCGGCTCCGGCCGGCCGGTCGGGCCGAGGTCGATGGCGGGCGGACGGAAGCGCGGGAAGCGGAGCGAGCCCGGCGCGACGGCGCCGTCGAGCACGGCCTTCGGGTCCGCCGGGAACTCGCCCGGGTAGATCGCCGCCTCGGTCGCGCCGTCGAAGACCTGGTCGCCGATCCGCTCCCCCGCCTCCGGCGTTCCGACCACGGCCCGCAGCGTCTCGCCGCCGTCCCGGACCGAGGCCTCGCGCGTCGCCCGCACGGAGGCGAGCGCGACCGACCCGACCTTCGCGCCGGCGGCCTCCGTGCGCCGCACGGCACGCGCCACGAGATGGCGGAGCAGCCGCTCCAGACGGTCGTGCTCGGTGTGGTGCAGGTGGTCGGCCTTCGTGGCCGCGAAGAGCACGCGATCGGCCCGCGGCGCGAACAGCCGCGACAGCAGCGTGTTCCGCCCCGCGTTGAAGGCGACCAGCACGCGGTCCAGCGCGTCCTCGAGCTCGGCCAGGGCGACGGGACCCGCATCGATCGCCGCCAGGACGTCGACCCGCACGATCTGCCGGTCGAGCCGCTGGAAGTGATCGCGGAAGAAGGGCGCGACGACCTTCGCCTTGTAGCTCTCGAACCGGCGCTCCATGAGCCCCGCCAGCGTGCCCGGCGCGACCGACCGTCCCGGCGCGAGGTCGAGCGGGGCGAAGGTCAGGGCCGGCGAGCCGGCGAGGTCGCCCGGCATCAGGAAGCGGCCGGGCGGCGTGGTCGCCACGCTCTCGGGATCGGCCCGCAGCGCCTGCAGGTAGGTGCGGAACGCGGCGGAGGCGACCTCGGCCGCCCGTTCGTCCGCGGCCCCGGCGGGGTCGCGCCCGGACAGGTCCGCGAGCCAGGGGCCGGCCGCCGGCGCGCGCTCGGGCCGGCGGGCCGCCGCGACGCTCTCCCGCGACCAGGTCGCGTAGTCCGCATCCACGAGCGCCAGGTCGAGCAGCCACTCGCCCGGGTAGTCCACGATGTCGAGCGTGAGCCGGGCCGGGCCGCCGCGCCAGCGCGAGACGCGCTCGTAGTCGATGTCGAGGCGGAGCTCCGAGATCCGGGTGGTGGAGCCCGGCCAGAGGCGCTCGCGCACGAGCGCGTCGAGGTTCTGCTCGAAGGCGAAGCGCGGCACGTCGTCGTCCGGCTGGAGGGCGAGCCGGGCGCGGCGGATGCGGCCCTCGGCGGCGGGCCGGAAGGCGGGCAGCGGCGTGCCGCGCACGAGGTGGTGGACGAGCGCGGTCGTGAACACGGTCTTGCCCGACCGGGCCAGCCCGGTCACGCCGAGCCGCAGCGTCGGCCGGAGCAGGTTCTCGCCGGCCTCGAAGGCCGATTGCGCGGCGCCGGCGGCGCGATCGATGAGGGACGGCAAGGCGGATCCGCAGCGGGCGAGGTGCCGGGCCGGAGGCCGGGCCTCTGGGAACGCATGGCGGGGAGCCTGGTTCGAGCCCGCCGCCGGGACGCCGCCGGCGCCGCTCGCCAGCAAGGAAATCCGCCGGTCAGGCGATCGCGTCGGGCGCCGTGAAGGAGACGAGCGTCGCCCGCCCGCCCCGGAGTTCGGACCAGTGGGCGACGTCGAGGTCGAGGACCGCGACGGCGCCGGTGGGGAAGTCGTCCGGCGCGGGCGACGCGCCGGGCGCCGCGCCGTCCAGCAGCGCCGCGGCGAGTTCGTGGATCGTCGGGTTGTGGCCGACGAGGATCAGCGGGTCGGCCGCGTCCGGCTGCTGCCGCACCAGCGCGACGAGGTCGCCGGCATCGCCCGAATAGATCGGCTCCTCGATCCGCACGGGCACGTCGCCCAGCCCCGTGCGGGCGCGGTCCCAGGTCTCGCGCGTCCGGGCCGAGGGCGACACGAGGGCGGCCGCCGGCCGGAATCCGTCCCGCGGCAGGAGGGTCGCGACCCGTTCCGTCTGCGCACGACCCGTGGGCGAGAGCTCTCGGTCGCGGTCGGTCTTGGTCTTGGCGACGGCCTGGGCGTGGCGCAGGAGGATGAGGCGTTTCATGCCGCGATGGTACCACGGGCCGGCGCCGCATCCAGGACGCGGAGCTCGACGCGCTCGCCCCCTCCCCAGCGATCGAGGGAGAGCGTGCCGGCGACGTGGATCGTCTCGCCGGCCGAGGCCAGGAGGAGGCGGCCGACCGGGCTCTCGGACGACCGGAACGCGACGGCCCGCAGGACGGCGCCGTCGCCGCCCTTGAGCTGCGCGCGCACGTGGCCGTTCCCGACGATCCGGACGTCCGCGACCCGCAGGCCGCCGAAGGCGAAGACGGGTTCGGGCTGGCCCGCCCCGAAGGGGCCGGCGGCCTCGAGCGCCTTCACGACGTCGACGCTCGCGCCGCCCGCCCCGAGCGCGCCGTCGAGGACGAGCGGAGCCGGCTCGCGCTCGGCGGAGATGGCCGGGAGGCCCGCCGCGACCGACGCCGCGAAGCCGTCGAGCCCGCCCGCCGCCACCGTCGCGCCGGCCGCCAT
>JAEUAC010000217.1 GCA_019695455.1 Methylorubrum extorquens
TGCCGCCGCCATCCGTCCAGGACACCGCGAAGCCGCCGCCGGAGAGCCCGGCCACGTGGGCATCGACCTGGAATCCGCCCGTCGCGGTGTTGACCAGCACCTCGCCGCCGTCCGGGACCCCGTCCGCCCCGAAGGTGCGCGCCTTGATGCCGGTCCCGCTCGCATCGCCGCCGATGCCGCTGCCGTCCTCCCAGGCGACGACGAAGCCGCCGTCGGCGAGCGCCGCGATGTCGGGCCGGTCCTGCGAGCCGGACCGCACCTCGTTCACGACGAAGGGTCCTTCCGCGCCCGTCCCGTCGGCCGTGTAGATGCGGGCCATCACGTCCGACGTCCCGTCCGCCTCCGTGGCCTGCCACACGACGACGAAGCGGCCGCCCTCGAGCGTCGCGACGGCGGGCGCGCGCTGGTCGAGGCCGCCCGCATCGGCGTTCACCTGCATCGGCGCGCCGATCGCGGCGCCGCTGCCGTCGCGGATCTGGGCGAGGACGCCCTCCAGGACCACGTTCCCCTCGGCATCGAGGCGCCGTCCCTCGTAGACGTGCACGAACCGGTCGTCCGACAGGCGGGCGGCGCCCTGTCCGGCGAGATCGACGGCGACGTCCTCGAACCCGTCGGCCGAGAAGCCGAGGCGGAAGATCCGCTCCGCCGCGCCCGAGGGCAGGCTCGCCTCCAGGCCCGCGCCGCCCGACTCGATCCCGTGTACGATGAGGACCCGGCCTCCGCCGAGATCGAGGGGCTGCGGATTCGAGGCGAGCGCCCCCACCGAATAGCCGTCGAGGCGGAGATCGCCCGCGCTGGTGGGCGCGCCGGCGGCGGAGAAGCCGCGGGCCGAGATGAAGACCGCGCCGACCGTCGCGTCGCTGCCGTCCTCGAAGGCGACCACGAAGCCGCCGTCGGCCGTGCCCGCGACGCCGGGATTGTCCTGCTCGTCCCGCAGGTTGGCGTTGACCTGGATGTTTCCGCCGACGGCTTGGCCGGCTGCCGTGAAGACGCGCGCGCCGACGTCGAGGTTGTTGTAGTCGAACTCGTCGGCGGGATCGTACCGGGCGCTGTCGGACCACGTGACGACGTAGCCGCCGCCGGCGAGCGCCGCGATATCCGAATCGAACTGCTGACCCTCGGTCTGTGCGTTCGCCACGACCTCTCCGCCGACTTTGACAAAGGTCATGCTGCATCCTCCGAATCGCGTCGTGCGCGAAGCAGATAGCAGTTGGCACGGCCGGGCTTAACCATATCTCCCACCCGGACGGGCGTGCCGCGTCGGAACGAAACCGTCCCGGCAGGAGACAGCCGCGTCGCGCCCGGGCGGCGCCTGTGCCGTTCGGAACGGCCTCACGTTCGCCGCACGCGGTCGCTCAAAGGCGCCATGCCGTCCAAGCCCCTTCGCGGTCCGATGACCGAATTCCGCCGCCGAGCCCTGCAGATGCTGGTCATCTTCGCCCTGGGCCTCGCCGCGGCCGTCGGGCTGCAATCCCTCCGCAGCACGCCGGACCCGACCCTCTGCCATCCCTGGGACCGCAGCTGCGCGAAGCCGTCGGCCGCGCGGTGATCCGACGAAGGCCGCCGGGGATCACCCGTCGATCGTCGTGCGCGCCCCGGTGAGCGGGACGTCGGCCTGCGCGGTGGCGAGCCGCCACGTCGTCTCCCGCTCGTAGGTGGCGGCGAACTCGCTCCGAGCCGCCTCGAGGTCGGCCGTGCGCCGCCGGGCCGAGCGGGCCTTCGCGAGCGCGGCCTGCCAGAGGATCGCGGCGACGACGTTGGTCGCGACGAGCGCCACGACCAGGGGCGACCCGGACAGGGCCGCGCGGACGGGCTCCAGCCAGAGTGCCGCGGCTGCGATCCAAGGCTCTCCCACGCCACGTCCTCCGGAGGCGCCCGGGCCTGCCGCCCCGGCGAGCCTCGCCGATCGGACGTCGCATGGCGCCGGGCGGGAATCGAGTCGCCCGGCCCTCGCCGGGTCGCCGGCGCATACCGCGGCGGCGGCGCTAGAGGCCCGCCTGGTCCAGCATCCAGGTCGCGAGCGGCGTCAACAGCCACATGACGAACAGCGCCTCGCCGCCGATCGCGATCAGCACGTAGAAGGAGACCACCAGCGGCTGGCGAGGAGGCGGCGGATCGGGAGCGTCCGGGGGCCGCGACGGCTCCTCGCCTTCGGCCTCCGTCACGTGTGCAGCCCGAGATAGAGGACCAGCGCCCCTCCCAGCATGAGGGCGAGGATGGACGCGGCGGCCTGCAGTCGGTGCATCCACCTGATTCCGGGCGAGTGACTAGGGCGGGACGGCTCGTTCCACATTGATACGCAGGGCTCCACTTGGGCCTGCAAGCGCATCGACTGTGCCGGGACTGGATCGGACTGGACACAGGTACGCTGCCGAACGGGATGGAACCTTGTGACCGTAGCCGATGACGAGCAGGCTCGTCGGTCCCTGCTGCCTCGTCCGCGCCGTTCCCCGCGGGCACCACTCTCCGGGAACCGTCGCCTGGGCGGCGTCCAGGGTGGATCGCCGTCCCGGGCGGCCTTGATTTCGGCGCAACGCTGGGCGACCGCTCCTGCACCATGATGCGCGCCCGGTTGACGTTCCTCGCTCTGGTGCTCTGCCTGCCGGCCGGCGGTGCGAGCGCACAGAACTTCTTCGAGCGCCTGTTCGGGATCCAGCCTCAACGGCCGCAGGCGCCCGCCTACAACGTGCCTCCGCCCCAGCAGCCGCCCGAGATGCCCTACGAGGAGGCGCCGCGCCGCGTCGCGCCGGCCGCCCCCGTCGTGCCGCGGGCCGTGACCATCCGGCCGCCGAACGAGGACACGGTGATCGGCCGCGACCTCCGGCAGAACGGCCAGAACGGCAGCCTCAAGCTGGAGCGGACCGGCCGCGGCGACCTGAGGGCGCGCCTGACGCTGGTCGGCCGCCGCTCGGCCCAGTCCGTCGAGACCTGCTCGATCCCGCTGACGCCCGCGGACGGCACGCCCCTCGTCTCCCTCGGCCGGCCCGAAGGCGCCTCGCGCTACCAGCTGCAGGATCCGACCTGCCCGCTCCAGTTCGACCTCCTCGACGAGGCCGTCGTCGTGAAGGGGCCGGCGGAGGTCTGCGTCTTCCAGGCGGCGAACTGCCAGGCCGATCCCGGGGGGCTCTGGGGCCCCGAGCCGCCGGCGCTCCTCGCGAAGGTCCGCGACTACGAGGCGATCCGCGCCTCGGCCGACCGGATCGTGCGCGACAACTACAAGGTCCTCGCGTCGCGGGCCCGGCCGGAGGCCGTCCGCCCGATCATCGCCGAGCAGGCGGCCTTCTCGGCCGACCGCGAGACGCTGTGCCGGAACTATGCGCGCGAGGGGACGACGAGCTTCTGCAACGCGCGCTTCACGGAATGGCGGGCGCTGTCGCTCGCCTCGCGCCTCGGCATCGCGACGGCCTCCGCCGACGCGACCCGGGCCTCGCGGCGCCGCTCCGATCCCTCGAGCCTGCCCCCGTCCGAAGACCTCATGCAGCGCGGCGTCTCGGACGACGATTGAGGCTCACGCGCCGAGCCGCCCGCTCTCCCAGCCGAGCATCGCCTGCTTGCGGGTGAGGCCCCAATGGTACCCGGTGAGCGTGCCGGACCGGCCGAGCACGCGGTGGCAGGGCACCACGAACGAGACCGGGTTCTTGCCGACGGCGGCCCCCACCGCCCTCGACGCGGTCGGCCGGCCGATATGCGTCGCGATGCTCGAATAGGTCGTCGCCCGGCCGAGCGGGATGCGCAGCAGCGCCTCCCAGACCCGGACCTCGAAATCGGTGCCGATCAGCACGACCCGCAGCGGCGTCTCGGGCGACCAGCGGGCGGGATCGAAGACGCGCCCCGCGAGCGGCGCCGTCCCGGCCGCGTCCTCCGCGAAGGTGGCGCGCGGCCAGCGGCGCCGCATGTCGGCCAGCGCGAAGGCCCGGTCGCCGCCGTCGACGAACCCGATCCCGACCAGCCCGCGTCCCGTCGCGACGAGGATCGCCTCGCCGAAGGGCGACGGGTGGTAGCCGTAGCGCATGGCCACGCCCTCGCCGCCGGTCCGCCATTCGCCGGGCGTCATGCGCTCGTAGGAGACGAACAGGTCGTGCAGGCGTCCGGGGCCGGAGAGGCCGAGCTCGAGGCTCGCATCCAGCACGGAGGCCGAGCCCGCGAGCAGCGTCCGCGCGTTCTCGAGCGTCACGGCGGCGAGGAACGCCTTGGGCGTGAGGCCGCACCAGCGCCGGAACAGGTGGTGCACCTGCGTCGTGGTCAGCCCCACATGGGCGGCGATCGCGTCCAGGGAGGGCTGGTCCCGCCAGCGTTCGGTGATGAAGGCCAGGATGGCGCGGACGCGGTCGTAGTCGCCGCCATCGGCCTCGCGGCCGGCCGGCCGGATGGGGGTCGGATCGGTGATCGCTGCGAGCATGGGATCCTCCCGTCGGGACAGTCCCGGCCCGTCTACGCGTCCCGCGGCGGCTTCGACACCCGTTTCCTGGCCGGCGGCAGGCCGCGCAGCTCGCCCGAATGGAAGAGGAGCGGATCGCCCGGCCGGGTCATCCATTCGAGCACTTCGCCCACGATGATCGTGTGGTCGCCGCCCGGGTAGCGCGCCCAGGTGCGGCATTCGAAGATCGGCGCGACCTCCTTCAGGACCGGCACGCCGGCGAGGCCCGCCGCCCACTCAGTGCCGGCGAACTTCTCGCCCCGCTTGCCCGCGAAGGCGAGCGCCAGGTCGCCGTGACGCGCGCCGAGCACGTGCACGGCGAAGTGGGAGGCGGCCACGAAGAGATCGTGGCTCGCCGCCTTCTTGGCCACGCACCAGAGAATCAGCGGCGGATCGAGCGAGACGGACGTGAAGGAGTTGGCCGTCATGCCGACGAGAGTGCCGTCCCGCGTCCGCGTCGTAACGACGGTCACGCCGGTCAGGAAGGCGCCGAGCGCGTCCCGGAAGGATTTCGCGTCGAAGGTCTGGTTCTCG
>JAEUAC010000274.1 GCA_019695455.1 Methylorubrum extorquens
GGCCTGACGGAGCAGCAACCCGAGAACAACGTCCACCGCATCCTGATCGAGATGCTGGCCGTGACCCTGTCGAAGCGCGCCCGCGCCCGCGCCGTGCAGCTGCCGGCCTGGAACGAGGCGCTCGGCCTGCCGCGCCCCTGGGACCAGCAATGGTCACTCCGCATGCAGCAGGTCCTCGCCTACGAGACCGATCTCCTCGAACACGACGACATCTTCGACGGCTCCCGCGTCATGGAGGCCAAGGTCGCGGCCCTGAAGGAGGCGGCACGCGACGAGCTGGCCCGCATCGACGCGGAGGGCGGCGCGGTCGCCGCCATCGAGACGGGCGCCCTCAAGCGGGCGCTGGTCGAATCGAACGCGCGCCGCATCGCAGGCGTCGAATCGGGCGAGCAGGTGGTCGTCGGCGTGAACCGGTTCAGGGAGGGCGAGGCCTCGCCCCTGGTCTCCGGGGAGGGCGCCTTCATGTCCGTCCCCGAGACGGTGGAGATGGAGGCCGTGCGGGCCATCCGGGACTGGCGCGGCCGCCGCGACGAGCGCGCCGCACAGGCCGCCATCGCCGAGCTCGACGCCGCGGCGCGGGACGGCCGCAACGTCATGCCGCCCTCCATCGCGGCCGCGAAGGCGGGCGTCACGACGGGGGAATGGGGCGAGACGCTTCGCGCCGTGTTCGGCCAGTACCGGGCCCCGACGGGCATCTCCGTCGACACGCGGAGCGAGCCGCCGGGGGCGGACGTCAGGATGGTGATCGCCGACCTCGCCGAGACGCTCGGGGAGCAGCCGCGTCTCGTCGTCGGCAAGCCGGGGCTCGACGGCCATTCCAACGGCGCCGAGCAGATCGCGCTGCGGGCGCGGGACGTCGGCATGGAGGTCGCCTACGACGGCATCCGCCAGACGCCGGCCGAGATCGTCGCCCGGGCGCTCGCCACGAAGGCGCACGTGGTCGGGCTCTCCATCCTGTCCGGCTCGCACGTCGCGCTCGTCCGCGACGTCAAGGCCGAGATGCGCAGGGCCGGGCTGGACGCCGTGCCGCTCGTCGTCGGCGGCATCATCTCGCCCGAGGACGAGAACGTCCTGAAGAACATCGGCGTCGCGGCCGTCTACACGCCGAAGAACTACGAGCTCGACCTCATCATGGTCGATATCGCCCGCGTGGTGAGGCACTCGCACCGGCGGAACGCGGAGAGCGAGGCCGTCTAGCCTCGGCGACCGGCCGCGGCGCGGGGCGTCAGGCCCGCTCCGCCTTGGGTCGCGGCGCCGCATAGGCGGCCAGGAACACGGCGACGGCGGCCTCGACGTTCTGGTCGAGCACGGCATCGTCGAAGGTGCGATCCTTGGCGAAGAGGAGCCGCTTCAGCAGGCCCGCCGCGCAGAGGTTCAGGAATTGTTCGGCGGCGAGCTCGGGCCGCGTGAGGACGAGCCGTCCGGCCTGCGCCTGCCGGGCGAGGTACGCGGCCAGCCGGTCCACGCCCTTCTGCGGGCCGGCATCGTAGAAGGCCTGCCCGAAGCGCGGGAACTTGTCGGCCGTGCCGATGACCATGCGCACCGACGAGATGTGGTCGGGCCGCATCATCGCCCGCAGATAGCTCGCGCCCAGCCGCCCGAGCGCGCCCGCCACGTCGGCGTCCTGCTCGTCGAGGAGGAACAGCGCCTCGGCGAGGTCCGACTTCTCCGAGATCGTCAGGGCTTCGAAGAGGGCCTCCTTCGAATCGAAGTAGACGTAGAGCGTGCCCTTGGAGACGCCGGCGGCCTTCGCGATCTCGCCCATGGAGGCGCCGTCGAAGCCGTGGTCGAGGAACACGCGCCGCGCGCCGTCCAGGATCTGGCGCCGCTTGGCGCCGTCCGGCTGCTCCCGCGCGGCGCCGACGCGCTCCGCCGCTGACCCTTCGACCACACTGTGCTCCATCGCACGCCTCGACCGGCCGGGCGTTGACCGAACCGTTCGGTCAAATTAGGTGAGGGTGCATCCTGGGTCAACGACCGATCGGGAGGGGCAGATGGCCTACAGGGACGAGAAGGCGCTCGCGGAGGCGCCGATGGGCGCGACGCGACCCGGGGCGACGTCGGCCGGGTCCGAGGCGGCGGATCCCCCGAATGCGGCGGCGCCGACGAGGCCGCGCTCCCGCAAGCGCGTCGTGCTGTCCGTGCTGGCCGCGGTCGTGCTGGCGTTCGGAGCCTACGAGGGCTTCCGCTGGTGGACCGAGGGCCGCTTCCTGGTCTCGACGGACGACGCCTACGTGGCGGCCGACATGACGATCCTCGCCGCCAAGGCGACGGGGTACGTCGCCTCCATCGAGGTGGCCCCCAACCAGCGCGTCGAGGCCGGTCAGGTGATCGCCCGCATCGACGACGTCGACTACCGGCTGGCCGTGCAATCGGCCAAGGACAGGCTCGCCACGCTGTCGGCCACGGCCGAGCGCATCGGCCGGCAGATCGAGGCCGCGCAGGCCCAGGTCGCGCAGGCGAGCGCCCAGATCGACGCGGCGCGCGCCGACGCGGTCCGGACCGCGTCCGATTTCGAGCGGCAGAGCCGCCTGTCGCAATCCGACTATTCGTCCAAGGCCCGCGTCGAGCAGGCGCTGGCGGACCGCGACCGCGGGGTCGCGACCGTGAAGGGCGCCGAGGCGGCGCTGCTGGCGGCGCGTGCCAACGTGGCCGTCCTCCGCGCCCAGAAGGTCGAGGCCGAGCGCACGGCGGCCGAGCAGCAGACGGTGCTCGCCCGGGCCGAGCGCGACCTCTCCTTCACGGAGATCCGCGCGCCCGTGGCCGGGATCGTCGGCAACCGCGCCGTCGAGATCGGCAGCTACGTCCAGCCGGGCACCCGCCTGGCCGCGCTCGTGCCGCTCGAGAGCGTGCACGTGGACGCGAACTACAAGGAGACCCAGCTCGCCCGCATCCGGCCCGGCCAGAGCGTGCGGATCGAGGTCGACGCCTTCCCGGGCCGCGACTTCGCCGGCGTGGTCGAGAGCATCGCACCCGCCTCCGGCGCCCAGTTCAGCCTGCTGCCGCCCGAGAACGCGACGGGGAACTTCACCAAGATCGTGCAGCGTGTCCCGGTCCGCGTGAAGGTCGATCCGGAGGCGGCGCGGCTCGGCCTGCTCCGGCCCGGCCTGTCGGTCGTCGCCAAGGTCGACCTGCGCACCGGTCCGGACGGCCGCTGACGTGAGCGCCGCCGTCGCCCCGGCCGGAGCCGCGCCGGCGAGCAAGGCGGAGGCCGGCGAGGGCCGAAAGCTCTTCGCCTTCCTGTGCATGGTGTTCGGGATGTTCATGGCCATCCTGGACATCCAGATCGTCTCGGCCTCGCTCGCCGAGATCCAGGCCGGCATCTCGGCTTCGGCCGACGAGATCTCCTGGGTCCAGACGGCCTACCTCATCGCCGAGGTGGTCTCGATCCCGCTCTCCGGCACGCTGTCGCGCGTGCTCTCGACGCGGTGGATGTTCGTCATCTCGGCCGGCGGCTTCACGTTCATGTCGTTCCTATGCGCGCAGGCGTCCTCGATCGAGCAGATGATCGTCTTCCGGGCGCTGCAGGGCTTCATCGGCGGCGGCATGATCCCGACCGTCTTCGCCTCGGCCTACACGATCTTCCCGCCGGCCGAGATGACGAACAT
>JAEUAC010000085.1 GCA_019695455.1 Methylorubrum extorquens
TCGCCGTGACCCCGCCGCTCCGCCCGGCCTTCGGCGAGGCCCGGACCGAGGTCGCGAGCGCGGATCCGACCGCCTTCGTCGCGGCCGTGCCCCTGCCGCCCGAGGCGCCGGACCGGTCGGCCGTCGAGACCGCGGCCGAGCGCGCCGGGCCCGTTCGCCTCGCCGTCCTGCCGCCGCGCCGTCCCGCCCTCGCGGCCGATCTCGATCCAGTCGAGACCGCGTCCCTGCCCGACGCCGCCGGCGCGCCCGCGCCGCAGCCGGCTCCGGCCCAGCCGCAGATCCTGTCCCTCTTCGCGCCGTTTCCCCGGCAGGCCGTCGCGCCGGTCGAGTTCGAGCCCTCGCCCCGCTTCGGCGGCAGCGGCTCGCTCCAGCAGCGCATCGCCTACCACGCCAAGCTGAACGACGTGCCGGAGGCGCTCGTGCACCGCGTCATCGTGCGCGAGAGCCGCTACAACCCGCGGGCCGTCGGGCGGGGCGGCGCGCTCGGCCTGATGCAGATCAAGCACGCGACCGCGCGCGGGCTCGGCTACGGCGGCCCGGCCGCGGGCCTGCTCGAGGCGGAGACGAACCTGACCTACGCGGTCAAGTACCTCGCCGGCGCGTACCGCGTGGCCGGCGGCGACTTCGACGGCGCGGTGCGCAACTACGCCCGCGGCTACTACTATGCCGCCAAGCGCCAGGGGCTCGTCCGCACGGCCGATCTCGGACGCCGGCTGAGGCGGCTGCGGCAGGCCGACGCGACCGAGCTCGCGGACGAGGTGGCGACGCCCGCCACCCTGCAGCGCTGATCTCAGAAGGCGCGGGACAGGAACGCGGACATCGCGCCGGACGCCTGTTGGATGTGGGCGATCCCGTTGAGGTGACCGTTCGGGCCCCGGACGCTCGCGCGCTCGACCGGCGTGCCGGCGGCCGCGATGCCGGCGGCCGTGCGATCCATCCACTCGATCGGGAAGACGCGGTCGGTCGGCGAATCGATCAGCAGGGTCGGCACGCGGATCCGCGCGGGATCGACGGCCGTGAGCTGGTTCGCCCGCGCGAGGTAGAGGAGATGGTTCGCGTCCGCCGTGGCCGCGCGCGAGCGCGCGTCGGAGGCGAGCTGCGCCTCGATGCGGAAGCGGTCTCCCGCCCGTCGGCCCGGATCGCCGCCCGGCGCCGGGCCGCGCCCGATCCCCTCCGCCCAGCCGTCGCCCTGCGCGTGGAGGGCCACGAGCCCGAGGGACGCCGCGAGCCCCGCGACCGGCGCCGCGCCGCTCTCGTGGTAGCGGCCGCCGCGCCAGGCCGGATCGAGCCGGATCGGCATGCCCCAGGCGTCCAGCCACGCGACGAGCGAAGGGTGCCCGCCCGCCGCCCCGATCACGGGCACGATGCGGCCCACGCGGTCCGGATGGGCCACGGCCCATTCGTAGGCCTGGAGCGCGCCCATCGACGGGCCGACCACGGCGTGCAGCCGCGCGATCCCGAGATGGTCGAGCAGCGCCGCCTGGACGGTGACGAAGTCGCGGATCTGCACCACGGGGAAGTCGGGCCCGTAGGGGCGGCCCGTCGCGGGGTCGATCGAGCACGGCCCCGTCGTGACCACGTGGGCCGCCCCCACGTTCAGGTTCACGAGCGTGTCGGAGGCGAGGACCCACCAGCGGTCCGTGTCGATCGCCCGGCCCGGCCCGATCACGGCGTCCCACCAGCCGGGCAGCGCCTCGTCCGCCGCGTAGCGGCCGGCGGCGTGGCCGGTGGCCGAGAAGAAATGCGTGACCAGGATCGCGTTCGACCGGTCGGCGTTCGGCCGGCCGTAGCTTTCCCAGCCGATGGCGACCTCCGCGATCGTGTCGCCGCCGACGGTGCGGACGTCGCGCGTGCGGAACACGGATTTTTCGACGATCATCACGTTCCTGACCTCCCCTTGCGGATCGCGCCGTTTTTGCCTCAATCGGGTGTGAGCCTCGCGTCGAGGGATAGCCGAGACCCGTGACCCACCATCCGCGCGACGCGCCGCAATTCTACCTGACCTCGCCGTCGCCCTGCCCGTACATCCCGGGCGAGCGCGAACGGAAGGTCTTCACGCACATCGTCGGCAAGCGGGCGCGCGAGATCAACGAGGTGCTGACCCTCGGGGGCTTCCGGCGCTCGCAGACCATCGCCTACCGGCCGGCCTGCGAGACCTGCCGCGCCTGCGTGTCCGTGCGCGTGCTGACGCACGCGTTCCGCCCGAGCGACGGCATGCGCCGGACCGCGCGCCGCAACCGCGACCTCGTCGGCCACGCCGTCCCGAACGCGCCGAATTCCGAGCAATACGCGCTCTTCCGCCGCTACCTCGACGCGCGCCACGGCCACGGCGGCATGGCCGACATGTCGATGCTCGACTACGCCATGATGATCGAGGACAGCCACGTCGACACCCGCCTGGTCGAGTACCGGCGGCGCGGACCCGACACGGCCATCAACGGCCGGGGCACGGGTCCCCTCGTCGCGCTCGCCCTCACGGACCGCTTCGCCGACGGCCTGTCGATGGTCTATTCCTTCTTCGATCCCGACTTGGAGGAGAGGAGCCTCGGCTCCTACATGATCCTCGACCACGTCGAGCGCGCCCGGGCCGAGGGCCTGCGCTACCTCTACCTCGGCTACTGGGTCGATGGCTCCCGGAAGATGGCCTACAAGGCCCGCTACCGGCCGCAGGAACGCCTCATGCCGAACGGCTGGGAGCGGGTGGACTAGGGCTTCGCCGGCTCCGGCCGCGCGGAGGCCTGCATGGCCGCGAGCGCGTCGACGAGGACGGTCGGCCGGAGCGCCAGCGGCCCGTCGAACGGGCGCTCCCGGATGGCCACCAGGCCGAGCGCGACCACGGCGCCGGCCGTGAAGATCGCGAGGGCCGCGGCCTGGGCGCCCCGCAGGTCGAGATGGACCAGCGCGATCGCGACCTGCGTCAGGAGCGCGAGCAGCAGCACCGTCCACCATTTCGGGTGATCCGAATACTGCGTCGCGAGCGCCAGCCGGTCGCTGCGGGCGGCGCGCAGGCGGAGCGTCGTGTCGAGCATGGCCGCGTGCGCCACGGCGCCGGCGTCGCGGGTCACGGCGGGCTCCGTCATGTCCCGGAGGAGCTGGAGCAGCGCCTGGCCGGCCGCGGGCGAGCTCTGGGCGTCCTGCATCTTCGGCCATTCGTCCCGGATCACGGCGTCGAGATAGGCCCGGATGTCGGTGCGGATGCCCGCCATGTCGGACACGGTCGCGACGCTGAGCTCGTGCAGGGCGACGAGCGCGTCCCGCTCGGACAGGAGCGAGCGGGACGCTTGCCGGTTGCGTTCCCAGGCATCGCTCGCGACGAAGCCCGTGAGGAGCGAGAACAGCACCGACACGGCACCGAAGAAAGGTGCGACCAGCCCCTTGCAGCGCAGCACGGAACCCCGCGTGCGGGACCAGAACGTCACGGCGTGCAGGAGGAGCGCCGTCCCGCCGAGCCCCGCCGCGAGCACGAGCACGATCAGGGGAACGGGCAGGTCGAACCAGGTCTCGAGCAGCATCGACGGCGGCGTCCGGCAGCGACGGCCGACGGCCGCGCTCGCACAGCCTTACGCCTCAACCCCACCCTATCCCTTAATGCGCCCGTCGCTTCATGCCTCGAAGCGACTGTTCCGGCCGTCTACTTCGGCGAATCCGGATAGCGACGCTCGAAGGCCCTGGTGCTGAACCAAGCCCAGCCATACCCGACCGCGCCGATCGCGAGTGCGAGAGCGGGAACGCCCCACGTCAGCCACGCCTCGTTGGACACCGGTCATTCCTCGCTTCTGAGACGCTGCAGGACACCCTGAGCCGTCATATGTAGGGGCGATACCGGCGCAAACCCAACTCCATTGGACGCCGGCCAACGACGTGACGCCCGGGATGACGAATGCGGCGCCCAGCACCGCCAACCCCAGCGTATTCAGAAAGCTGACGAGCAGCTTCAGGCGTTCGTTCTGACGCTTGGCGCGCAGCCGGCGCTCGGCGTCGATCGGATCGGGCATGCCCACCGGATCACCCGAAGCGGTTCGTCTTCGGGAAACCCTTCGGCGGCAGGCGGCCGGCCTCGCCGCGGTTGCCGAGCCAGTCGCGCAGCTCGGCCGCCGGGACCGTCCAGGTCCGGTCGGACGTGTCCTTCCAGGTCAGGCCCTGGTCGAGCGTGAACACCTTCGCGTCCGACATCTCGCCGTCCTTGTAGCGCTGCATCCGCACGCCCTTGCCGCGGCTCATCTCGGGCAGCTGCACGAGCGGGAAGCAGAGGAGCTTCCTGTTCTGCCCGACGATGGCGACGTGGTCGCCGCCGACCTCCGTCACGACGAGGGCGCGGGCGGGCGCGTCGATGCCCAGCACGTTGCGGCCCTTGCGCGTGTTGGCGACGAGGTCGTCCGAGGTCGCGACGAAGCCGCGCCCGTCGGAGGAGACGAGGAGCAGCTTGGCACCGGCCCGGTGCGGGAAGGCCGCGACCACGTCCGTCCCCTCGTCGAGCTCCGCCATGAGCCGGATCGGATCGCCGAAGCCGCGTCCGCCCGGCAGCTTGGCGGCGTCCAGCGTGTAGAACTTGCCGTTCGTCGTCATGACGAGGATCTTGGACGTGGTCTCCGCGAAGAACGAGGTGCGGAGCCGGTCGTCGCCCTTGAACTCGACCTTGGTCAGGTCGGCGACATGGCCCTTCATGGCCCGGATCCAGCCCTTCTCGGACACGATCACGGTCACCGGCTCGCGCTCCACCATGGCCTCGGCGAAGTCGATCTCGCCGAGGTCGGGCGCGTCCGCGAAGGTGGTGCGGCGGCGGCCGAGCGGCGTCTCGGGGCCGTAGACCTTGCGGACCTCGCGGATCTCCCAGGCGACCGTCTTCCATTGCTTCGTGTCGGAGCCGAGCAGCGCCTCGATCTCGGCCTTCTCGGCCTCGAGGCCGTTCAGCTCGGTCCGCAGCCCCTCCTCCTCGAGCTTCCGCAGCGAGCGCAGCCGCGTGTCGAGGATCGCGTTCGCCTGGATCTCCGTCAGCTCGAAGACGCGCATCAGCTCGACCTTCGGCTCGTCCTCCTCCCGGATGATCTTGATGACGCGATCAAGGTCCAGATAGATGATGAGGAGACCGCGCAGGATCTCGAGGCGCCGATCGATGGCGGCGAGCCGATGGCGCGAGCGCCGCAGCAGCACGTCGCGGCGATGGTCGATCCACTCCCGCAGGCACTCGACGAGGCCGAGCACCTTCGGCACGCGCCCGCCCGCGAGCACGTTCACGTTCAGCGGCACGCGCGCCTCGAGCTCCGTCAGGCGGAACAGCGATTCCATCATGATGACGGGATCGACCGTGCGGGCGCGCGGCTCGATCACGACGCGGACGTCCTCCGCCGATTCGTCGCGCACGTCCGCGACGAGCGGCAGCTTCTTGTCGTTTACGAGCTCGGCGATCTTCTCGATCAGGCGCGATTTCGGCACGCCGTAGGGGATCTCCGTCACGACGACGGCCCAGGTGCCGCGCCCGGTCTCCTCCTTCGCCCAGCGCGAGCGCACCCGGAACGAGCCGCGGCCGGTGCGGTAGGCCTCCTCGATCGTGTCGCGCCGGTCGATCACGATGCCGCCCGTCGGGAAGTCCGGTCCCTGGACGAGCTGGCAGAGATCGGTCGACGACGCCTTCGGGTGCGAGATCAGGTAGAGCGCCGCGTCGCAGAGCTCGGCCGCGTTGTGGGGCGGGATGGAGGTCGCCATGCCGACCGCGATGCCCTGCGAGCCGTTCGCGAGCAGGTTCGGGAAGGCCGCCGGAAGGACGGAAGGCTCCTCCGTCGTGCCGTCGTAGTTCGGCCGGAAGTCGATCGCGTCCTCGTCGATCCCGTCGAGGAGCCGGCGGGCGACGTCCGTCATGCGGGCTTCGGTGTACCGGTAGGCGGCCGCGGAATCGCCGTCGATGTTGCCGAAATTGCCCTGGCCGTCGACGAGCGGGTAGCGCGAGGCGAAGTCCTGCGCGAGCCGGACCAGCGCGTCGTAGATCGCCTGATCGCCGTGCGGGTGGAAGCCGCCCATGACGTCGCCGACGATCTTGGCCGACTTCTTGAACGGGCCGGCCGGGTTCAGCCGCAGCAGGTTCATGCCGTGCAGGATGCGGCGGTGGACGGGCTTCAGGCCGTCCCGCGCGTCCGGCAGGGCGCGGTGCATGATGGTGGACAGGGCGTAGGCGAGGTAGCGCTCCTCGAGCGCGTCCTTGAGGCTGATGACCTCGACCCCGTCGCCGGGCCGATCGACTGGCTTGTTCATTCCGACACGTTCCGGGGCGCGAATCACCCCATTCCGGCGAGCCTTATAGCCCGTCCGTGTTCTCCGATCGTTCCCGTCGGGCGGCCTCGTGGACGAAGCGCGTGCGCGTGTCCGGCGCGCCGAGGCCGCGCGGCGTCCAGACATGCGCGTCGAGGAAGAAGGCGGTCAGCCGGAACCCCGCCTCGAGGTCGCCGGCCTGCGGCTCGGCCGCGGCCTCCCCGACCAGGAAGGCCGGCAGCCGCAGGAGCCGGTCGGCATAGGGCGCGCCCGCCTCCTCGCTCACGGCCCGGCCGCTCCGCGGAGACACGAAGGCGAGGTCGCCCGTCCGGCCCGTCGCGGCGCAGGCGTCGAGGTCGAGCCCGAAGCCGAGTTCGGCGAGCAGCATCAGCTCGAACCGGACGAAGAGCGCCGGCCCGAGACCCGGCGAGTCGAGATGATCGAGCAGGAAGGCCGCCGCCTCGTAGAGCCCCGGATGCGGATCGCGCTCCGGGAGATGGCGGAGGTGCAGGGCCAGCGTGCCGAGGCCGTACAGCGCGAGCGACGACCCGATCAGCCGCGCCGACCGCATCAGGGCGGGCTCCGCCGTGAAATGCCCGAGCTGCTCGTCCGTCCGCGCCCGCCAGCCGAGCGACAGCCCGTTGCCCGCCTGCAGCACGGGGCGGACCTTCCGCGACCGTCCGCCGTGGACGAGACCGAGATGCCGGCCGTGCTCGCGCGTCATCACCTCCAGGATCACGGACGTCTCGCCGTGGTCCCGCGCGCCGAGCACGAAGCCGTCATCCTCCCAGTGCACGACCCGATCCCATCCGCCGCGAGGGGCGCCCCCGCTCGATCCAATCAATCAGAACCCGCGAGGCCGTGCACGCCCTCCCCCCTCGCGAGCGACGATGGCGACGCCGCGACGGATGAGGAGCGACCCGGCCCCGGCGCATCCCTCATCCGACCGTTGCCGACGCAAAGCCCACCTTCTCCCGCAAGGGGAGAAGGACGCGCACATCTGCGGTGGTCGATCCGGCGACGGAGAATGCGACACGCGGGGCCTACCTTCTCCCCTCGCGGGAGAAGGCGGCACGACGACGTCGTGACGGATGAGGGGGCCGCGAGCGCGCGCCCTCACCGGCCGGCCGCCACCCGGGACAGACCCGCCGCGCGCTGGTAGATCGGCCCGGCACGGAGACGACGCATGCTGGCCGACCGCATCGAGGGCAAGTGGATCGACCTCTTCTGCGACCTCTTCGCCCGCTGCGGAATCGCGGCGGGCCAGCCGGCCGCCATCCTGTCCGAGACGGCGTCGCGGCCGCTGAACGTCCATCTCGCCGAACTCGCCCTGCTGCGCCTCGGCGCCCGGCCCTTCCACCTCGTCCTGCCGAGCCCGGCCAATCCGCACCCGGTCCCCGTCCGCTCGACGGGCGCGAGCGAGGCCATCGGGGGGCTCGCGCCCGTGGTCGAGGCCTGCATCGCGGCGGGCTTCGTCGCCGACCTGACGGTCGAGGGGCTGATGCACGCGAAGGAGACGCCCGCGATCCTCGCCGGCGGCGCCCGGATCCAGGTGATCTCCAACGAGCATCCCGAGGCGCTGGAGCGCTTCCGCCCGGACGACGCGCTCGCGGCCCGCACGCGCGCCGCCGCGAAGCGCCTGCGGGCGGCGCGGACCATGCGGGTCACGTCGCCGGCCGGGACCGACCTCACGATCGACATGGCAGGCGCCGCGACCGTCGGCGTGTGGGGCTGGACGGACCGGCCGGGCACCCTCGCCCATTGGCCGGGCGGCCTCGTCGTCTCGTTCCCGAAGGCCGGCACCGTGAACGGCCGGCTCGTCCTCGCGCCGGGCGACGTGAACCTCACCTTCAAGCGCTACCTCGACACGGCCGTCGCGCTCACCATCGCGGACGATTACGTGACCGCGCTCGACGGCACGGGCCTCGATGCCGTCCTGATGCGGCGCTACCTCGAGGCGTGGGGCGACCGCGACGCCTACGCGGTCAGCCATGTCGGCTTCGGCCTGAACGAGCGCGCCCGCTACGAGGCCCTGGCGATCTACGACCGGCGCGACACGAACGGGACGGAGCTGCGCGCGCTCGCCGGCAACTTCCTGTTCTCGACCGGCGCCAACGAGTTCGCCGGCCGCCACACGGCCGGCCATTTCGACCTGCCCGTGATGAACACGACGATCGCGCTCGACGGCGAGACGGTGGTGCGCGACGGGATCGTGCAGGACGTGTTCGGCTAGGGTGCCCTACCCGGCCGCGGGCGCCGGCGTCAGCCCCTTGGCGAAGTTCGCGAAGAACTCGTCGGCGTATTTCTTGGCGACGCCGTTGATGAGGCGCCCGCCGAGCTGGGCGATCTTGCCGCCGACCTGGGCCTCCACGTCGTAGGTGAGCGTGGTGCCGCCGGCCTCGGCATCGGCGAGGCTGACCTTGGCGCCGCCCTTCGCGAAGCCCGCCACGCCGCCCTGTCCCTCGCCGGAGATCGTGTAGCCGTTCGGCGGGTCGATGTCGGACAGCTTCACGTTGCCCTTGAAGGTCGCCTTGACGGGGCCGATCGACACCTTGGCGACCGCCGCGAACCCGTCCTCGCCGGTCCGCTCCAGCTCCTGACAGCCCGGGATGCAGCGCTTCAGCACCTCGGGATCGTTCAGGGCGGCCCAGACACTCTGCCGGTCCGCCGGCAGCTCGACCGAACCCGTCATCGTCATCGCCATTTCGTCATCCTCGCAGCCCGTGCGCTTGTGCCACTCGCCGGACAGACTGCAAAGGTCGTGGCGGATCGACGCCGGCATCTCGCGAAAGATGCGCGGCAGGCGGTCCGGCCCGGGCGAGCGGCGCGAAGGCCGCCACCTGTCAGGGCGCAGGGTCGAGAAGCGCCGGACCTTCGTAAGTTCCCCTGATACCCACGACCCCGTCGATCGGGCGATAGAAGATGCGGGCACGATCGACCCGTTCGACGAGATCCTGACCGAGGATGCGGACGGCGAGGGGAGCGCCCTGCACGTTGCTGGCGCGCTTCAATTCCGATGGCTTACCGAGAAATAAATAGCTAAACTTGTCCCAGTCCGGATCCTTCATCTTGAACGGCGGCCACTCGACGACCGAGAAATCGCGAATGAATTTCCAGAAATGAAGTTGCAGGCTCGGGGCCGCGATCAGCCGGATATCGGCGTTGGAGGCGTTGCCCGAGATCTTTCGAACCGTGAGCTGCGAAGCCGTCGCCTTGCTGTAATGCCAGAGTCGCTCGTTGCGATGCGAGCCAACTGAGAATCGGACACTTTCGTCAGAACGAGCATCGCATCACCGCCTTGCCGATGGTCCCGATCGCCTCGCACTTGTGTGCAGGAGACCATGATGTGGTCTGGACGACAAGCATCGTCGTCGAGATCTTCGGCCTGGAGGGTCTGTCGCGCGTCAGACAGCGTGTGACGGCCGTGGTGCCACGCATCGCGACCGCAACGCCGGTCGGGCGACGGAGCGGGGATCGTGGCGCGACTACTCTGGCGCAACCTTTCGTTCCGTGCATTGATCGATCCGCGTGAAGGCATCCATGATCGACGTGAATGCCTCGGGAGTCGGGTGGGCATGGAAGTCTT
>JAEUAC010000115.1 GCA_019695455.1 Methylorubrum extorquens
GGGGGCGTGTGCGCGTTCATTCGGGGCCGCGTCGGAGATTGGTCCTATTGTCGGGCCCGGGCGGCCGTGCTGCAAGGCCGGCCGGGCTGAAAGGCCGGCCAGGAGGGTGGCGCCGTTGAAGCCGATCGTCATGGACGTCGCCGCCATCGAGGCCTTTCTCGATCGCGAGTTTCCGCAGATCCACCAGGACGGCCGCGTCTACGTCGTGGAGGAGGTGGGCCCGCTCGTGGGCCGGATGCGCATGAGGGCCGGGCCGCGCCACATCCGTCCGGGCGGCACGCTCTCGGGTCCGAGCATGATGGCGCTCGCGGATCTCGCCTTCTACGCGACGATCCTCGCGCAGATCGGGCCCGTCGGCCTCGCCGTCACGACCAGCCTCTCCTTCAACTTCCTGCGCAAGCCCGAGCCGCGCGACCTGATCGCCCGCTGCCGGCTGATGAAGCTCGGCAAGCGCCTGGCGGTCGGCGAGGTGTCGCTCGTGTCGGACGGCGCGGACGAGGAGGTCTGCCACGCCACGGGGACCTATTCGATCCCGCCACGCTGACGATTGTTGCGGTATGATGATACCGCTGTCGCTAACGCGTTGTTTTCGTTGGAGTGTTTCCGGGTGGTGCGCGATCGTCGTGCTTGACCTCGGGCCGGTTCGGCCGTAGGAAGCCGTCGTTCGCCGCTTCGGAGTTCCGGGGCGGCTTCGTTTTTCGGTGGCCGCGGCCACCCTCCGGACGGCCAGAGAAGATGAAAACCTTTTCCCTGAAGCCGGCCGATGTCGAGAAGAAGTGGGTCGTCATCGACGCCCAGGGTCTCGTCGTCGGTCGCCTCGCCTCGATCGTCGCCCTGCGGCTCCGCGGCAAGCACAAGCCCTACTACACGCCCCACGTCGATTGCGGCGACAACGTCGTGATCATCAACGCCGACAAGGTGGTGTTCACCGGCCGCAAGCGCGAGCAGAAGGTGTATTACCACCACACCGGCTACATCGGCGGCATCAAGGAGCGGTCGGCGAAGTCCATCCTCGAGGGGCGCTTTCCCGAGCGGATCGTCGAGAAGGCCGTGGAGCGCATGCTCCCGCGCGGTCCGCTCTTCCGCAAGATCCTCGGCAACCTGCGTGTCTACAAGGGCGCCGAGCATCCGCACGTCGCCCAGCAGCCCGAGACGCTGGATGTCGGCATCCTCAACCGCAAGAACGTGAGCGCCTGACGATGGCCGTCCTCCAGTCCCTGGCCGACCTCGGCCAGCGCAATGCGCCGGCTTCGGAGAACGAGGCCCCCGTCTACGAGAAGAAGGTCGACGCCCAGGGCCGCGCCTACGCGACCGGCAAGCGGAAGGACGCGGTCGCCCGCGTCTGGATCAAGCCCGGCCCCGGCAACGTCGTGGTCAACGGTCGTCCGATCGAGGTCTACTTCGCGCGGCCCGTGCTGCGGATGATCATCGAGCAGCCGCTCCAGGTCGCCAACCGCATGGGCCAGTACGACGTGATCGTGACGGTCGCGGGCGGTGGGCTGTCCGGCCAGGCCGGCGCGGTGCGCCACGGCATCTCGAAGGCGCTGACCTTTTTCGAGCCGGAGCTTCGGCCGCCGCTGAAGCGCGAAGGCTTCCTCACCCGCGATCCGCGCGTGGTCGAGCGCAAGAAGTACGGCCGCAAGAAGGCCCGTGCCTCGTTCCAGTTCTCGAAGCGCTGATCGCTTCGCCGGCTTCAGACGCGAAGGGCGCCCGAGAGGGCGCCCTTTTTCGTTTCCGCGGCGGCGCGGCGGGCTGGTCTGCCTCGGCCGTCCGGTCCCGGTCTCGTCAGGCGACCGCCTTCGCCAGCTGGGCCTTGGTCATGCGGGACCGTCCCGGAACGTTCTTCTGCCGGGCCTTCGCCATGAGGTCGGCCTTCGTCGGTCCGTCTGCCCGACCGGAGGCGCGGTAGCGAGCGGTCTTCTCGGCGACGTCCTTCGGCTGCGCCGAGAACTGGTGACCCTTCGCCGTGGCGGCGCGCTTGGCCCGGGTCGTGCGGCGGTACTCCTCGGACGTGAGCGCCTCGCGCGCCTTCTTGGGCAGGTAGCGCTCGCCCGTCTCGCCGCTCTCGCGGCCGGACTTCGTGCCCCACTCCTCGTCCGTCCATTCCGCGAGGTGGTTGTCCTCGCTCTTCTCGCCCTTGTAGGTGCCGCCCGCCTCCTTGTAGTCGTGGACGGCGAGCTGGGCCTTGCGGGCCGACCATTGGCCCGCCTTGCCGCCCTTGCTGGACCGGGTCACCTTGGCCTTGACCGTCTCCCACAGCTTGGGATCGGCCTTCTCCGCAACCGCCGACATGCTCGTTCTCCCGTTTCGGGCCAAACCGCCTCCCGGGCGGGCCCGTTCCGGGCTGCGGGCTCATGAATCCGTGATTGACTCCCGGCGGACGCGTCCGCATATCGGCCCCATGCCGATCCGCGCCCCCTTCCGACGCCGTCGTTCCGACAGCCTCCGCGCGCGCTGAGATCGAGCCCTTTCGTCTCGTCCCAAGCCGCGCCCTGCGCGGCTTTTTCGTTTTCGATCCACCGCATCATCAGGGGTTCACGCCATGACCTCCACGCCGATCCTCAAGGGCGACCTGCCGGCCATCTTCATCGACGGCGAGGTCGGCACGACCGGGCTCCAGATCCGCGAGCGCATCGAAGGCCGTCGCGACCTGCGGCTGGTCTCGGTACCGTCGGAGGCGCGCAAGGATCCCGCGGCGCGGCGGGACGCGATGGCGGAGGCGGATCTCGCGATTCTGTGTCTCCCGGACGCCGCGGCCCGGGAGGCGGTCGCGATGGCCGAGGAGCTGGGCGCCTCCGCGCCGCGCATCCTCGACGCCTCGACCGCCCACCGCGTCGCGCCCGGCTGGGAGTTCGGCTTCGCCGAGTTGGCGCCCGGCCACGCCGACGCCATCGCGGCCGCCCGGAAGGTCGCCAATCCCGGCTGCTACTCGACGGGGGCGATCGCGCTCCTGCGGCCGCTCGTGGATCGGGGCCTCGTTCCCGCCGGCCATCCGCTCTCGATCAACGCCGTCTCGGGCTATAGCGGCGGCGGCCGGCAGATGATCGAGGCCTTCGAGAGCGGCGCGGCCCCGGCTCTCGAGGTCTACGGGCTCGGCTTCTCCCACAAGCACCTGCCGGAGATCGAGCGCTATGCGGGCCTCGCCGTGCGGCCGATCTTCATCCCGTCCGTCGGCAACTTTCGCCAGGGCATGCTCGTCTCCATCCCGCTGCATCTCGACACCCTTCCGGGACGGCCGGCGGCGGCGGACCTCGAGGCGGCGTACCGGGCGCATTACGGCGCGGGCGGATTGGTGCGCGTCGTGGCCACCACGCCGGACGACCGTCTGGAGCCGGAGGCCCTGAACGGAACGGACGCCATGGAGCTGCGGGTCTTCGGCCTGCCGGACGGCGCGCACGCCCTCCTGGTCGCCCGGCTCGACAACCTCGGCAAGGGCGCGTCCGGCGCGGCGGTCCAGAATGCCGGCCTCATGCTGGGCTTGGCCTCCGCCGACCTGCAGGCCCGCGCCGCCTAGACGCGGTCCGCGCCCGGGCGCGTCACGCGGGGCGGTGGAAGGCGACCAGCCCCGGCGGCGCGACGTGGCTCCAGGCCGCAAGAAGGACCTGCCTCAGCGTCTCCTCGTCGGTGAGCGTCAGGTCGACGTTGGTCCAGCCCCGCTGCCCCCAGGCGCCCGGGATGGGCTCGAACAGGTCGGGATCGGTCTCGACCAGGTCGGCCTGGATCGTCGGGGAAAGCCGCACGACCATTCGGTCCTCCTCGGCCCACAGCGTCGCGAAGATGCGCCCGCCGACCCGGAAATCCGCCTGACCGCGATGCGCTCCCTGGACCACGTCCGGCAGGAGCAATGCGATCGCGCGCACGTCGTCCGGCAGCATGTCAGGACCCGGCGGTCGTCACGATGGAAGCTAATGCGTGTGGTGGGCCCGACACGTCGGGCGATGGCCCGATGGGCGCCGAAGACCGGATGGCTCCGCGGGTAGGATTCGAACCTACGACCAGCCGATTAACAGTCGGCTGCTCTACCACTGAGCTACCGCGGATCAGGGTGAGGCGGGTTATAGCGATGTCGGGTCGGTGTGCAAGCGTCCCGCGGCGATATCGGCTGCGCAATCCGCATCGTGGGCGCGAGCCGGCCGGTCCGGGTGGTTGCCTTCGGCCGAGGGGCCGGATTATACCCTGGCCTGCCCGCCTGGCGGGTCGAGGCCTCGTGGCGGAGTGGTTACGCAGAGGACTGCAAATCCTTGCACCCCGGTTCGATTCCGGGCGAGGCCTCCATTCGAACGACCGCGTCGGCTCCGCCGGCGGTCGGAACCGCCGGCAGCCGACGCGACGTCGGATTACATCGCGCGACGCTTCATCATCCGCTTCTTGCGCATGGTCTTCTTGGTCGTCATGCGGCGCTCGACGACGTTCGGACGGGTGCCGGGCACGCCGCCGCCGATCTCGCCGGGCTGACCGACGCGCGCCGGGCCGCCGGCCGTCGTTCCACCGGGGGATTGCTGCGCGAGCGCCGGCAGCGACAGGGCGCCGAGGGCGGCTGCGAGGATCAAAGCCTTCTTCATTCAGGTTCTCCCGAGATGGCGACAGCCTTTCGGCCGCCTAATCGAAGGCATCGGTCGCCTCGATGCACCGGGAACGTGGCGTCTGCGACAATGTTCCTCAGTTTCGCCAGGAGCCTTTCCGGCGTCTTGCCTTTGGTGCCGCCATTGCGCAGAACCGTCGCCGTGCAGACCATGGCTTCTCCCGACTTCGCGCAGGCCCGCCGCAACATGGTGGACGGGCAGCTGCGCACCTTCGACATCACCGACCGCGCGGTGCTCGCCGCCATGGAGGAGGTCCCCCGGGAGGCCTTTGTCCCGAGCGCCAGCCGGTCGCTGGCCTACAGCGACCGCGCCATCGATCTCGGGCTCGGCGGCTCGTCCCGCGCCATGCTGCCGCCGATGGTGCTCGGCCGCATGCTGCAGGCGCTCGACATCGAGGCCGGCACCACCGTGCTCGATGTCGCGAGCGGCGCCGGCTACGGGTCGGCCGTCCTGGCGCGGCTCGGCGCGCGCGTGACCGCTCTCGAGACGGACGCCGAGCTCGCCGCGGGCGCCGGGGCGGCGCTCGGCCTCTCCGGCATCGCGGGCGTCACGCAGCGTGTGGGCGCGCTCGAGGCGGGCAGCCCGGGCGACGGGCCCTTCGACGTGATCCTCGTGAACGGGGCCGTCGAGGCGCAGCCCCAGGCCCTGATCGACCAGCTGACGCCGTCGGGCCGTCTCGCCTGTCTGGTGCAGGAGGGCGGCCGCTGCGTCGCCACCCTGTTCGTCC
>JAEUAC010000352.1 GCA_019695455.1 Methylorubrum extorquens
CCAGCGGGCGAGGTCGGGGCCGAGATCCCAGCCTGCGTCCCGGCCGAGCTGGAGCAGGCTCGCGGCCGAGCCGTCCCAGATGCCGACATAGCCGATGGTCCGGTAGACCTCCGGCCGGAACAGCCGCAGCGTCGCCTCCACGGACAGGCCCTGGAGGAAGCCGAACAGCGCGATCGCCGAATTGTAGCCGCCGACGGGCGTGCGGACGAGGTCGTCGCCCGTTCCCACGTAGACGACGTCCGGATGGTAGGCCGAGAAGACGATGACGGGGACCTGGACGAGGTTCGTCTCGGCCCGCAGCGTCTCGAACGTCCCGCCGTCCCGGAAGGGGGCCGAGAAGCTTCCCGCGATCACGTGGTCGTAGTCGCGGAGCGCCCGCACCAGCGCGGCCAGCGTCGGGAAGCGGCGATGGACGCGGTAGACGGACAGGTAGTCGATCCCGGCGTCCGGCAGCAGCAGGCGCAACGCCGTCGTGATGGCGGCGCCCTGGCAGTTGCCGACCACGGCGATCCGCGGCGCGCCCGGTCTGGCGCGGCCGCCGACGAGGCCCCGGCGGAGGTTCGGGAGGCCGATCATGCGGCGAGGGCCGCGAGGTCGCGCCGCACGGCCTCGTCGGCCCGCCAGGCCTCCACCCGCACGGAGCGGAGCGCCGAGCGGTCCCGCGTCCGGTAGGACGCGTGGCTCGCCTCCACGAAGGCGCGCAGCGTCAGGGTCCGGGCCGGGCCCGTCTTGCGGGTGGGCGCCTTCAGGAACAGCTCGCTCGCCGGGATGCCGTAATGGGCGCCGATCGCCGGGTAGACGGGCCAGGTGCCGGACCGGATCACGTCGTCCGGCAGGTAGCCCTCGAGGTCGAGATCCTCGAACCCGATGCCGGCGCGCCGCAGCAGGCCGCGCGCGAGATCCGCCGCCACGAACATCTTCGGGTGGTTGATCCCGTGCATGAACGCGCCGCGCCGCGTCCAGCGCAGGATGGCCTCGGCCAGCGGGTAATCGGCGTGGCGCCCGCGCTCGACCAGCGTCGCGACCGCCTCGTCCCAGACGTCGAGGTAGCCGACGCGCCGGAACGCCTCCGCCCGGAACAGACGGAGCGTCCGCTCCGGGTCGAACCCCTCGAGGTAGCCGTGGAGGGCGAGCGCCGAGTGGTGGCCGCCCATCGGCCCCATCAGGGGGGCCTCCTCGGCCCGCTCGCCGACATAGACGGCATCCGGGTGGAAGGCCGAGAAGACCAGGGTCGGGATGACGTGGAGGCGCGTTCCCGCCCGCAGGTCCTCGAAGGTGCCCTCGTCCCGGAACGGCGCCGCGAAGGCGGTCGCGAACACGGCGTCCGCGTCCCGGGTGGCGGCGACGAGCGCGGCCATCGTCCGGTGCCGGCGGGCGATGCCGAAGACCGACGTGAACGCGACGTCCCGCTCGGGCAGCAGCATGCGCATCGCGTGCGCGACCGCCTGGCCCTGGCAATTGCCGACGACGTGGATGCGCCCGGCCCCGCCGCGTCCCCGGCCGGCGCTTGGACGCAGCCGCGCGAGAAGGCTAGACTGCGCGTCGAGCAGCCGATCTCTCAATCCCATGGCGCCCGCACTAGCGCGGGAGCGCCGGAATGGCGACAGGCAGCGACGCGTCTCCGCGCGGCGCCGCAAGCGGATCTCCCGATGCCCAACCCCTATACCGCCCTTCCCGACCGGCAGATGTGGCGCAAGGCCGTCGCCGGCACGCCGCCCTTCGCGCTCGATCCCTCCGCGGGCGAGCCCTTCCGAATCGACCGGCACGAGCGCATCGCGACCGCCGGATCGTGCTTCGCCCAGCACGTCGCGAACGCGTTGCGGGCGAGCGGCTTCCGCTTCCTGGAGACCGAGAGCGGGGGCGACAGCTTCTCCGCCCGCTACGGCAACATCTACACGACCCGCCAGCTCATCCAGCTCTTCGGGCGCGCCTACGGCACCTACCGGCCGGAGATCGTCGCCTGGCAGCGCGACGACGGCCGGTTCGTGGATCCGTTCCGGCCGCGGGTCGAGCCGGCGGGCTTCGCCTCCGCGATCGAGGTCGAGACCGACCGGGAGATGCACCTGGCGGCGGTCAGGACGCTCTTCGAGACCCTCGACACCTTCGTCTTCACGCTCGGCCTGACGGAAGGCTGGCGGCACCGCCCGGACGGCGCGGCCCTGCCGCTCGCGCCGGGCGTCGCCGGCGGCACCTGGGACCCCACCCTCTACGACTTCGTCAACGCGCCGGTGGCCGAGATGGTCGCGGACGTCACGGCGTTCATCGATGCGCTCCGCGGCGTGAACCCGAAGGCGCGCGTGATCCTGACGGTGTCGCCCGTGGCGCTCGTGGCGACCTACGAGAACCGGCACGTCCTGTCGTCGAACACCTACTCGAAGGCGGCGCTCCGCGTCGTGGCCGAGGAGGTCCGGGGCGCGCGCGAGAACGTCGTCTACTTCCCGTCCTACGAGATCATCACGGCGCCGGCCAATGTCGGCCGCTATCTCGAGGACGACCTCCGGTCGATCAGGCCGGCCGGCGTGCAGCACGTCATGCGCTGCTTCTTCGCCCACGAGGACGGGGCGGCGCCCGAGACCGTCGCGGCGCTCGACGTGCGGAGCGAGGGCGCGTCGGTCGCCCAGGTGGTCTGCGACGAGGAGCTGCTGGACGCCTAGACGCCCGCGGCCGCGACCTCGGCCATCCGGGTCCTCTTGCCGGGCGGGATCGCGGGCGCGCGCCCCGCGAACACGACCAGGAGCTCCGCCGCGACGAGCGCCGCGATGACGGCCGGCCGCTTGTCCGCGATCTTGCCGCCGATCGGGCAGACGAGCGGCGCGGGATCGACGCCCGCCCGGCTCGCGCCGGCCTCGAACCTCGCGCGCTTCGTCCGGGAGCCGATCATGCCGACATAGGCCGCAGCGCCGCGCGCGAGCGCCGCCGCGGCGAGGCGGTAGTCGAGCGCGTGGGAATGGGTCAGGATCACGAAGGCCGCGCCGGCTCCCGCGGCGCCGACCGCCGCCGCGGGATCGTCGAGCCGCACGAGGCCGACGCCCGGCACGGGTCCGGCCGGGTGGTCGAGCCTGTCCTCGACGAGCCGCGTCCGGAAGGGAAGCGGCACGAGGGCGCGGGCGAGCGCGAGCCCCGTGTGGCCGGCCCCGAACACGACGACCTCCGGCCGGCTCGCGACCTCGGCGGCGTCCTCCGCCGCGAGGCGGGCCGCGGCCTCGGGGCCCAGCCGCTCCAGCCGGAGCCGCACCCGGCCGCCGCAGCACTGGCCGAGGAGCGGCCCGAGCGCGAGGTCGAGGATCCGGTTCGGCGCGTCGCGGCCCAGCATGGCGCGTGCCGTGTCGACGGCGTGGAACTCGAGCTGCCCGCCGCCGATCGAGCCGTGCGCCGCGCCGGCCGAGACCAGCATGGCGGCCCCCGCCTCGCGGGGCGTCGAGCCCTCCGCCCGCTCGACCGTGACCAGGATGGCGGGCCCGGCGCCGAGCGCGGCGAGCCCGGCCGCGAGCGTCACGGCGCCGCCCCGCGCAGGCGCTCGATCGCGAACAGGACGCGCTCGGGCGTCGCGGGCGCGTCGAGCCGCGGGCAGGTCCGGTGGCCGGCCACGCTCGCGATCGCGTCGGACAGCGCGTGCAGGACGGAGATCGCCAGCATGAGCGGCGGCTCGCCGACGGCCTTCGAGCGGCCGATCGTCGGCTCCTCGTTCTCGCCGTCGAAGAAGTCGACGTTGAAGATCCGCGGCCGGTCGGACGCGACCGGGATCTTGTAGGTGGCCGGCGCGTGGGTCCGGAGCCGGCCGGCGCCGTCCCACCACAGCTCCTCCGTCGTGAGCCAGCCCATGCCCTGCACGAACCCGCCCTCCACCTGGCCCCGGTCGATCGTCGGGTTCAGGGAGCGGCCGACATCGTGCAGGATGTCGACGCGCTCGACCCGGTACTCGCCCGTCAGCGTGTCGACCGCGACCTCCGAACAGGCGGCCCCGTGGGCGAAGTAGTGGAACGGATGCCCCTTCCCGCTGGTCCGGTCCCAGTGGATCGTCGGCGTGCGGTGGAAGCCGGTCGCGGAGAGCGGGATGCGGGCGGCGTAGGCCTCGCCGGCGAGCTCGGCGAGGGGCATCGTCCGCTCGCCCAGCCGGACGCCGTCCGCCTCGAACGCGATCGCGTCCGGGGCTAGGCCCCAGCGCTCGGCCGCGAAGGCAGCGAGACGCCCTTTCAGGGTGCGGCAGGCCTCCAGCGCCGCCATGCCGTTCAGGTCCGAGCCCGAGGAGGCGGCGGTCGCGGACGTGTTCGGCACCTTGCCCGTGCTGGTCGGGGCCGTCCGGACCCGGTCGAGCGGCAGACCGAACGCGGTCGCCACGACCTGCGCGACCTTGACGAGGAGCCCCTGCCCCATCTCGGTGCCGCCGTGGTTCAGGGCGACGGACCCGTCCGTGTAGAGATGCACGAGCGCGCCGGCCTGATTGTAGAGCGTCGCCGTGAAGGAGATGCCGAACTTGACGGGCGTGAGCGCGAGGCCGCGCTTCACGACCCGGCTGCCGGCGTTGAAGGCGCGGATCTCGTCGCGCCGGGCCCGGTAGGCGCAGCGCGCCTCGAGGGCGGCCACGAGGCGGGGCGCGATCCCGTCCGTCACGCGCTGCCCGTAGGGCGTCTCGTCCCGGCCGGGGCCGTAGAAATTCGCCTTGCGCACGTCGAGCGGGTCGAGCCCGGTCGCGAAGGCGACCTCCTCGATCAGGCGCTCCGCCCCCAGCATGCCCTGCGGTCCGCCGAAGCCCCGGAAGGCCGTGTTGGACACCGTGTTCGTCCGCCACGGCTCCGAGGTCGCCCGCATGGCCGGGTAGAAATAGGCGTTGTCGCAGTGGAACAGCGCCCGGTCCGTGACGGGGCCCGACAGATCGGCCGAGGCGCCGCAGCGCGCCGCGTAGGTGGCGTCGACGGCCAGGATGCGGCCCGATCCGTCGAAGCCGACCGCGTAGGCGATCTCCATGTCGTGGCGCTTGCCGGTCGCCCGCATGTCGTCGTCGCGGTCCGGCCGGATCTTCACGGCCCGGCCGAGGCGCCTGGCCGCGAGCGCCGCCACGACGGCGAAGAGGTTGCCCTGGGTCTCCTTGCCGCCGAAGCCGCCGCCCATGCGGCGCACCTCCACGGTCACGGCCGCGAAGGGCAGGTCCAGCACGCGGGCCACCATGTGCTGCACCTCCGTCGGGTGCTGGGTGGAGGACAGCACCGTGACCTCGTCGCCCTCGCCCGGGAGGGCGAGCGCGATCTGGGTCTCGAGGTAGAAATGGTCCTGCCCACCGACGCTCATGCGGCCCGCGAGGCGCCGGGGCGCGGCCGCGAGCGCCGCCCCGACGTCGCCCCGGGCGAGCGTCAGCCCCTCCGTGACGAAGCCCGTGCCCGCCGCGCGCGCCGCCGCGATGTCGATCGCGGGCGGCAGCTCCTCGTAGCGGATGGCGGCCAGCCGGGCCGCCCGGCGGGCGGCGTCGCGCGTCTCCGCCACCACGCAGAAGAGCGGCTGGCCGTGGAAGCGGGTCGTGCCGGTCGCGAAGACCGGGTCGTCGTGCTTGCCGGCGGTCGGCGAGACGTCGTTCACGCCCGGGATGTCGTCCGCCGCGAGCACGCAGAGCACGCCCGGCGCCGACCGGACCGCGTCGAGGTCGAGCGCCAGGATGCGGGCATGGGCGTGGTCCGACAGGCCGAGATACGCGTGCGCGAGACCGGCCGGGTCCGGCCCGTCGTCGATGAAGCGCGCCTCGCCCGTGACGTGGCGCTGCGCCGAATCGTGCGGGTGCGGGGTGCCGAGCCGCCCGGCCGGCGGCAGGGCCGGCGTGCGCTCAAGCATGGGAGGCGGCTCCCGCGAGGGGGCCCGCGACCCGGGTCGCGACGCCGCCCGCCTCCTCGAGCGCGAAGCGGCGGACGAGGTTCCCGGCGACGAGCAGCCGGTAGCGGGCCGACCCGCGCCAATCGTCCAGCGGCGCGAAATCGTCCCGCAACGCCGCGGCGGCGCGGTCCGCCGCGTCCTCGTCGAAGGGGCGGCCGAGGAGCGCGGCCTCGGCCGCGGGAGCGCGCCGGGGCACGGCCGCCATGCCGCCGAAGGCGAGCCGGGCCGCGACGACCCGGCCCTCCCCGTCCCGCGCGAGCCGGAAGGCGCCGCACAGCGTCGAGATGTCCTCGTCGAAGCGCTTCGACACCTTGGAGACGTGGAGGGCGTCGCCGCCCGGCCGCGGCACGCTGGCCGCGGCCACGATCTCGCCCGCCCGCAGCGCCGTGGCCCGGTAGCCCGTGAAGAAGTCCTCGACCGGCAGCGTCCGGGGGCCGTCCGGCCCGTCGAGCGTCAGGGTGGCCCCGAGGGCGATGAGGAGCGGCGCGAGATCGCCGATGGGCGAGGCCGTGCCGAGCGAGCCGCCCAGCGTGCCGACGGCCCGGACCTGCGCGCCCCCGAACCGGCGCAGGAGCTCGTCCACCTGCGGATGCAGGCGGCCCAGCGCCCGTCGCAGGGCCGCGATGGTGACGCCCGCCCCGATCACGACCGCGTCGGCGCGCTCCTCGACCCGGGCGAGGTCCGGGATCCCGCCCAGCCAGATCACCGTCTCGGGCCGGGCGAGGTCCTTCGTGACGCGCAGCCCGAGATCGGTGCCGCCGCCGAGGAGGACGGCCTCCGGTTCGGCCGCGAGGAGCCCGCGCAGGGTCGCGAGATCGCCCGGCGCGAGGAAGCGGCGGCCGCCCTCCCCCACGGCGAAGGCCGCCTCGCCCGCCAGCGCCGCGAGGCGCGGGCCGATGTCCTCCGGCCAGAGCGGCACGCCGCCCCGGCAGCTCTCGGCCGCCGCGTCCGCGATCGGCCGGTACCCCGTGCAGCGGCACAGGTTGCCGGCGACCGCGTCGTCGATCGCCGCCGCGTCGGGCGCGGGGTCGGCGGCCGCGAGGCAGGCGAGCGCCATCATGAAGCCGGGCGTGCAGAAGCCGCATTGCGAGCCGCCGTGCCGCACGGTCGCGTCCTGGACGGGATGCGGGCCGCGCCCGCCGGACAGGTGCTCGATGGCGACGACGTGCGTCCCGTCGAGCGTCGGCAGGAGCCGGATGCAGGCGCAGACGGGATCGTAGCGCACGGCGGCGCGGTCGAGCCGGCCCACCGCCACCGTGCAGGCGCCGCAATCGCCCTCCGCGCAGCCCTCCTTGGTGCCCCTCAGGCCGCGCTCGTCGCGCAGCCAGTCGAGCAGCGTCCGGGTCGGGTCGCAGGACGCGATCCGGACGAGGTCGTCGCCCAGGAGGAAACGCACGTGGTCCCGCATGGCGGCATGGTCGAACGCGCCCACCGCCCCGTCAATGCCGCCCGTCGAGGCGGCCGGGTCACTCCCCGCCCGGGCCGACGCGCAGGAAGGCCTCGACGCAGGTCGGGTCGAACTGGCTGCCGGCCTTCTCGCGCAGGTAGGTGCGGGCCTCCTCGGGCGTCCAGGCGGTCTTGTAGGGCCGGTCGCTGACGAGCGCGTCGTAGACGTCCGCGACCGCCACGATCCGGCCCGAGAGCGGGATCGCCTCGCCCGCGAGGCCGCGCGGGTAGCCGTCGCCGTCCCAGCGCTCGTGATGCGTGAGCGCGACCTCGGCCGCGAGCTGGATCACGTCGGAGGAGGAGCCCTCGAGGATGCGGTAGCCGTCCTCGGCATGGCGCGTGATGACCTCCCGCTCGTTCGGCGTGAGTTCGCCCGGCTTCAGGAGCACGGCGTCGGGCACGGCGATCTTGCCGATGTCGTGCATCGTGGAGGCGAGCGCGAGCCGGCTGCACCAGCCGGGCGGCTGGCCCAGCGCCTCGGCGATCCGACGCGCGATGCCGGACACCCGCGAGACGTGGTCGCCCGTGTCCGTGTCCCGGTGCTCCGCCGCGCGGGCGAGCCGCACCACGATCTCGCGCTCGCGCGTCTCGATCACGGCGACGGCCTTCGCGACCTCGCGGGCGAGCCAGGTCGCCCGGTCCTCCTGCTCGCGGCGGGCGGCGTTGAGGGCGAGGAGGTTGGTCGCGCGCGCCCGGACCTCGAGCGCGTCGATGGGCTTGCGCAGGAACTCCGTCGCGCCCGCCTCGAAGGCCTCGCGGCGCACGTCGCGCTGGTCGACGCTCGTGACCATGACGATCGGCACGTGCTGGAACCCGGCCATCGCCCGCACCCGCCGGACGAAGTCGAGCCCCGTCATGCCGGGCATGTCGTAATCCGTGAAGGCGAGCCCGATCTCGGACGGGCAGGTCTCCACGAAGGAGGCGGCCTCGGCCGGGCTGGTGAAGGCCCGGATCTCGACGCCTTCGATCTCGCGCAGGGCCTCCGTGAGCAGGAGGTTGTTGATCTCGTCGTCGTCGAGAAGGACGATCTTCATGCCGCGCCCCCTGTCGGCCGCTCGCGGCCGGGCTTTCGAAGGGACGGAAGCGGGCGCATCGAGCCTTTCTTAAGCCGCTCTCCTTAAGATCGTCCTTCGGTCCGCCCTCCCGTGCGGGCCAGGACGGGACGTCCCGCGATGCGGAGCATCAACGCCAAGCTCGGCCGGCTGGTCTTCGTGGGCGTCGGCACCGTGACGCTGATCGTGGGCGGGACGGGCGTCTGGCAGGAATGCACCCGCTTCGTCGACGCCCAGAACAAGGTCCTCGTCGCCAGCGCCACGGCCCTCGCGTCGGCGAGCGCCGACGCGGTCGCGGCCCGGAGCGAATCCGGCACGCTCTACGTCCTGCGGGCCATCGCGCGCCTGGGCGGCGTGTCGTCCGCCAGCGTCACGCTGCCGGACGGGACGAGCCTCGCCGACATCGGAGACAGCTCCCGCCTCGAGCGCTACAAGGCCGACGAGGACGGGACGGGGCAGGGCCTCTGGCGCATGCTGGAGCGCCGCAACGTCGCCGTGACGGTCCCCGTCATCCGGGCGGGCGTCACAGTCGGCTCGCTCTCGCTCGTGGCCGAGAACGAGGGCCTGAAGGAGCGCCTCTGGGGCGTCCTGCTCGACACGCTGGCGGGCGCGGCCGCCGGCCTCGCGATCGCGCTCTTCATCGCGCTGCGGCTGCAGCGGTCGATCACGCGTCCGCTGGTCGCCCTCACGGCCGCCATGGGCACCATCCGGTCGGGCCACGACTACCGGATGGAGGTCCCCGTCGAGAGCGACGACGAGGTCGGGCAGCTGGCCGAGAGCTTCAACGGCATGCTGGTCGAGATCCGCGACCGCGACGTCCGCCTCGCGGCCCATCGCGACAGCCTGGAGCACGACGTCGCCGAGCGCACGCACGACCTGCGGCTCGCCAAGGAGGAGGCCGAGGGGGCGAACGCCGCCAAGTCCGACTTCCTGGCCACGATGAGCCACGAGATCCGCACGCCCATGAACGGCATGCTGGTCATGGCGGAGCTCCTGGCCGGGTCCGACCTGCCGGGCCGCGAGCGGCGCTACGCCGAGGTCATCGCCCGGTCCGGCCAGAGCCTCCTCGCCATCATCAACGACATCCTCGACGTCTCGAAGATCGAATCCGGGAAGCTCACGCTCGAGGAGATCGCCTTCTCGCCCGCCGACGTCGTGGACACCGTCGTGGCGCTCTTCGCCGAGCGGGCCTCGAGCAAGTCGCTCGACCTCGCGGCCTTCGTGGCCCCCGACGTGCCCGAGACGCTGCACGGCGATCCGGTGCGCGTCACGCAGGTCCTGTCGAACCTCGTCAACAACGCGCTCAAGTTCGCCGAGGCCGGCCACGTCCTCGTCCGGGTCGAGCGGGACGGCGACGCCGTCCGCTGGAGCGTCGCCGATACCGGGATCGGCATCCCGGCCGACAAGCTCGGCTCTATCTTCGACGCCTTCACGCAGGCCGACGGCTCGACGACCCGCCGCTTCGGCGGCACCGGGCTCGGCCTCTCCATCTGCCGCCGCCTGGCCGAGGCGATGGGCGGGTCGATCGCGGTCGAGAGCCAGCCGGGAGAGGGATCGACCTTCGCCGTGCGGCTCCCCTCCGCCGTCCCGTTCGCCGCCGCCGCACCGGCCTCCCCGCGGCCCGGCCGGCCGGCCGTGCGCCTGGACGTGGAGGGCGCGGCGACCGCCTCCGTCCTGCGGGACGGCCTGGAGGCGGCGGGCTTCGCGGTCGACGCGGCGGGCTCCGTCCTCGTCGCGGACGCGAGCCGGATCGCGGCCGCCGGCACCCGCCCGGACGCGGTTCGCGTGGTGGCGCTCGCCGGGCTCGGCGACCCGTCGGGCACGGCGTGCCTGCGGCAGGGCCTCGCCGACGTCGTGATGGGCCGCCCCGTGGCGCAGGCCGAGTGGCGGACGGTCCTCGCCCACCTGGCGGACGGGACGTCCTTCGACGCGCCGTCCGGCCCGGCCGCCGCCGAGCCGGACCATCGCCGGTTCGCCGGCCGCCGGGTGCTGGTCGCGGACGACACGGCCGTGAACCGGGAGGTGGCCTGCGCGGCGCTGGCGCGGCTCGGCATCGCGGCCGACGCGGT
>JAEUAC010000402.1 GCA_019695455.1 Methylorubrum extorquens
AAGGACGGCAGCGTCACGCCGACGTTCGGCAGGCCGAAATAGACGACGAGGATGATGACGAGCGGCGGCAGCGCCCGCAGGACGTCCACGGCGACGACGATCAGGAACGACAGCACCCGGATGCGCAGCGTCCGCAGCACCGCGAGCGCGAAGCCGAGCGCGAGGCCGGTCGCGATGACGGCCGCCGCCACCTGCACCGTGACCCACACGCCCCGCAGGATGGCCGGCCCGTAGCGGGCGGCGACGACCGGGTTGAAGAAGGCGTCGAGGAACGCCTCGAGGGGCGTCACGTCAGCGCCCGTGTTCGGAGAGGAAGGAGCGGACGCGCTCGCTGCGCGGGGCGCCGAAGAGGGCGGCGGGCGGACCCTCCTCCAGGATGGCTCCCCCGTCCATGAAGACGACGCGGTCCGCCGCGTCCCGGGCGAAGCGCATCTCGTGGCTCACCACGAGCATGGTCATGCCGGCGGATTTCAGCTCCCGCATGGTGCGCAGCACCTCGCCGACGAGCTCCGGGTCGAGCGCGGAGGTCGGCTCGTCGAAGAGCATGATCTTCGGCTCGAGCGCCAGCGCGCGGGCGATCGCGACGCGCTGCTGCTGCCCGCCGGACAGCTCGGCCGGGTAGGCGCCGGCCTTGGCGGCGAGCCCGACCCGGTCGAGCGCCGCCCGCGCCCGGGCGGCGGCCTCCGCCCGCGTCAGCCGCAGCACCTTGCGGAGCGCGAGCGAGACGTTCCCCTCCGCGCTCATGTGCGGGTAGAGGTTGAAGGACTGGAACACCATGCCGATGCGCCGGCGCATGCGGTTGATGTCGGTGCCCCGCGCCATGAGGTCGATGCCGTCGACCTCGACGCTGCCCTCGCTCGGCTCCTCCAGGCGATTGCAGCAGCGCAGCAGCGTCGACTTGCCCGAGCCCGAGGGCCCGATCACGAAGACGAGCTCCCGCTCCCGCACCGCGAGGTCGACGCCCTTCAGCACCTCGACCGCGCCGAAGCGCTTCCTGAGCCCCCGGACGGCGAGGACGACGTCGCTCACGGACCCCTGCCTCAGGAACAGGTCGGCTTGTGCTCCGTCGGGTCGTAGCCGGTCATGCCGGGCACGCCGTAGCCGGGAAACGCGGTCGCGGCCGCCGAGCCCGGCTTCGGCGCGTAGCCGAACCACTTCTCGTGCATCCTGGCGAGCGAGCCGTCCGTCTTCATGCACTCGATCGCCGTGTCGATCTGCGCCCGCAGCTCCGTCGAATCCTTGCGCAGCGGGAACGCCCAGACGAGCCCCGTCGAGTGCAGGAAGGAGAGCTTGAGGCGCGGGTTGTTCTTGGCCACCCAGGCGACGACCGTGTTGCCGGCGACGTTGGCGACGGCGCGGCCCGCGATCACGGCCTGCACGGCGTCCGGGTTGGTGCCGTAGCTCTCCACGACCCAGCCGATGCGCGGCTCGAGCTCCCGCGCCCATGCGTCGTAGGCGGAGCCCTTGTTCACGGCGATCGTCTTGCCCTTCAGGTCCTCGAGCTTCGTGATCTCGGGCGCGTCCTTCAGGGTCAGGAACTGGAAGTCGGTGTTCAGGTAGCCCTCCGTGAAGAGCATCGATTCCGCCCGCTCCTTCGTCACCGTGACGGGCGCGGCCAGGAAGTCGTAGGTGCCGGCCTGCATGGCCGGCGGGAGCACGGAGAACTGCGCCGCCTCGATCGTGATCGGGCGCTTCAGGCGCCGCGCGACCTCCTCGGCGAGGTCGATGTTGAAGCCCTCCACGCCGCCGGACATCTTCGGCATGGCGTGGGGCGCGAAGGTCCCGTCCACGGCCGTCCGCAGCGGCTTGCCCTCCTGGGCGACGGCCGGAGAGACGGCGATGGCCAGACAGAACGCGGCGGTGACGCGGAGAGACATGGAACGGTCCGTGCGAAGGCGGCGGAGTAAAGCGCCGCCCGGCGGCCGGCACAAGCCGCGCGCGACGGGATCCGGTCGCCGGCGCGCTCGCGGGCGATGCGGGACTCCGTTGACGCGGAAGCACGCGATGGCTATAGCCGCCCTCGTCGAGTGCCCGCGTCCAACGCAGGGCGCCCCTTATCGTTTTCGGATCGATCCGGTCGTGAGCGCCCAGGCGCCGGCCCGCAGGATGGGACTCAGATGGCCAATACGTCTTCGGCCAAGAAGATGGCTCGCAAGATCGAGCGCCGCACGGAAGTGAACCGCGCCCGCCGCTCCCGCATGCGGACCTTCCTCCGCAAGGTGGAGGAGGCGATCGCCGGCGGCGACCGCACGGCGGCCCACGAGGCGCTGAACGCCGCCCAGCCCGAGATCATGCGGGCGGCCCAGAAGGGCATCCTTCACAAGAACACCGCGAGCCGGAAGGTCTCGCGCCTCGCGAGCCGGATCGGCGCCATCACGGCCTGACCGTCCGACCCGCGCGACGACATGAACCCGGCCGAAAGGTCGGGTTTTTTGTTGTCCGAAGCGTGGCCGTCCCAAAGGACACAGACGCCCGATTCCCATCCGTTCGTGGTTTGTTCAACTTGACGCTCGGACCCCCTGACGGGGTGGTCCGACTCATGACCCCGAACATCAAAACGTACGCGTTAACAGGGCGTTAACGGCCAAAGCCGACGCGGTGGTCAAAAAGAGGAGGCGGACCCCTCGGGGCGTCGCCTCCCCCGCGCTCTTTTTTTCGGCGGATTTCCGCCGCGTTCCGCCGCTTTCCCCGGGGAAAAAGGAAGGCGTCCACAACGGTTTGCCGCTCGCCGGCTTGCGGGGCCGATCGGCCACCGCCGCGGCTTTGGGCAGCCCGCAGCCCCGCGCGCTGTTGCGGTCCCGGCAGGGCGCGCTATACCTACCCGGCACCCCGAGACACGGGCCCTGCAGCTTATAGTGACAAGAACAGCCTGCGTACGGCGGAGTAGTGTTTTGCCCCTCATGGTCGATGATTCAGAAGTGATGCTGACGTCGACAGAGAGTGTCGGGGCTTCCTACATCCGCTTCATCTGAAGCGTTCTCGTCTCGTTACAATCCAAACAGTCGAAGGCCGGCGAATAGCCGGAAGTCACGTCGCGGGCAGTGTTCGCGGCGGTCGGTCGAGTTGTGTCTGGCCCGATGCGAATCGGGTGAATGCGGGAGCGGCGATGCCTGGGGAGGCATTCGTCGTTCGGATGCGGGAGGCGTGTGTGGGGGAAGATGCCTGGATTCGAGTCAAGCGGCGGCTGCGGGCGGAGCTGGGCGACGACGTCTTCATGAGCTGGCTGGCCCGTCTCGAGCTGGACGGCCTGGTCGAGGGCAGCGCCAAGCTGAGCGTGCCCACGCGCTTCCTCAAGAGCTGGATCGAGGCGCACTACGTCGAGCGCATCCTGTCCACGTTCCGCAGCGAATCGGCCGACGTGAGCGCGATCGCGATCTCGGTGCGCAGCGGCATGCGGGACGCCGGTCCCGGGGCCCGCGTCACGACGGACGCGGCCCGGCGGGTCGCGGCGGCGGCTCCGAAGCCGTCGGCGGGCCTCTCGACCGATGCGGAGCGGCCGGTCGTCTCCGCCGCCATGCCGGCGGCCCGTCCGGAATCGGAGATCTCCAGCGCGCCGCTCGACGGCCGGCTGACCTTCGAGAGCTTCGTCGTGGGCGCCTCCAACCGGCTCGCCCAGGCCGCCGCGGAGCGCGTCTCGCGCCACGACGGTCCGGGTGCGCTCTACAACCCGCTCTACATCCAGGCGGGTGTCGGCCTCGGCAAGACGCACCTCATGCATGCGATCGGCAACCACGCGAAGGCGGCCGGACGGCGGGTCATCTACCTGACGGCCGATCGCTTCATGTACGGCTTCGTCGCCTCCCTGAAGGCGCAGACCTCCCTCGCCTTCAAGGAGCGGCTCCGCGGCATCGACCTCCTCGTCATCGACGACGTGCAGTTCATCCAGGGCCGCACCATCCAGCAGGAGTTCGGCCATACGCTGAACGCCCTGATCGACGCGGGCCGGCAGGTCATCGTCGCGGCCGACCGGCCTCCGACGGAGCTCGAGAGCCTCGACGAACGGGTGCGGTCGCGGCTCGGCGGCGGTCTCGTGGTCGAGATCGCGGCCCTCGACGAGACCCTGAGGGCCGGCATCCTCGAGCAGCGGATCGCCGCCGTGAAGGCGACGCATCCCGGCTTCGACATCGGCGCACCGGTGGTCGAATACGTGGCGCGCTCCATCGCCACGAACGGGCGCGACCTGGAGGGCGCCGTGAACCGGCTCCTCGCCCACGCCACGCTCTCCAACGCCGCGATCACCATGGAGACCGCCGAGATCGCGATCCGCGACCTCGTCCGCTCCCGCGAACCGAAGCGGGTGAAGATCGAGGACATCCAGAAGCTGGTCGCGTCCCGCTACAACGTCTCGCGCTCGGACATCCTGTCGGAGCGCCGCACCGCCGCCGTGGTCAAGCCGCGGCAGATCGCCATGTATCTGTCGCAGGTCCTGACGCTGCGCTCGCTGCCGGAGATCGGGCGTCGGTTCGGCGGCCGCGACCACACGACGGTGCTGCATGCGGTCCGCAAGATCGAGAAGCAGATCGGCGACGACGCGGCCCTGTCGGAAGAGGTGGAGCTCCTAAAGCGGATGCTCCAGGATTGAGGTCAGGGCGCCTCGGGGAGCGGGTCGTCCCGCTCCTCGCGGTCGACCGGACGGCGCTCGTAGCCGGGCTCCGTCCGTTCGCCGAAGGTCGCGGGCGTGACGGACGGGCGCGACTCCGCCGGGCTCTCCGGCACGGCCATGCCGAGCTCGTCGTTGCGCTTGAGGTCGGCCAGCGCCTTCTCGGATTCGGAGCGGGGATCCCGGGTCATGGCGTCCTCCTGAAGCTGCGTGCGACGACAATGGCGCCTCGCCCGGATCGTTCCGGGCCGGGCGACCCTTGTGTCACCCGAATGCCACACTACATGCGTCGAGCCGGTCGCCTCATGGGGCCGGCGCCGGTTCCGAGGCGGAGTGCCGACCGGCTCCATCTTCGGCGCACGTGCCTGCGGGGCGCGCGCCGAGCGAGGGGTGACGCATGAACATCGAGACCTACACGGACCGGGCGCGCGGCTTCATCCAGTCCGCCCAGATGCTGGCGATGCGCGAAGGCCATCCGCAGCTCGCGCCGGGCCATCTCCTGAAGGTGCTGCTCGACGATCCCGAGGGCCTGTGCTCCGGCCTGATCGACCGGGCCGGCGGCCGCTCGCGCGACGCGAAGGCGGCGGTCGAGACCTGGATGGAGAAGCAGCCCAAGGTGTCGGGCGGCGCCTCCCAGCCCCAGGCGACGCGCGACCTCGTCAGGCTGTTCGACACGGCCGAGAAGGCCGCCCAGAAGGCCGGCGACAGCTACGTGACCGTGGAGCGGCTGCTGCTGGCGCTCGCGATCGAGAAGGACACGGATGCCGGCCGCCTGCTCGCCGCCGCGGGCGTGACGGCCCAGGGGCTGAACGCCGCGATCGAGGCCCTGCGCAAGGGCCGAACGGCCGACAACGCCACGGCCGAGAACGCCTACGACGCGCTGAAGAAATACGCCCGCGACCTGACGGAGGCGGCCCGCGAGGGCAAGCTCGACCCGGTCATCGGCCGCGACGAGGAGATCCGCCGCACCATCCAGGTGCTGTCGCGCCGCACGAAGAACAATCCCGTCCTCATCGGCGAGCCCGGCGTCGGCAAGACGGCCATCGTCGAGGGCCTGGCGCTGCGGATCGTCAACGGCGACGTGCCGGAGAGCCTGAAGGACAAGCAGCTCCTCGCGCTCGACATGGGCTCCCTCATCGCGGGCGCGAAGTACCGCGGCGAATTCGAGGAGCGCCTGAAGGCCGTCCTGTCCGAGGTGACGTCGGCCGCGGGCGGCATCGTCCTGTTCATCGACGAGATGCACACCCTTGTCGGCGCCGGCAAGGCGGATGGGGCCATGGATGCCTCGAACCTCCTGAAGCCCGCCCTCGCCCGCGGCGAGCTGCACTGCGTCGGCGCGACCACGCTCGACGAGTACAGGAAGCATGTCGAGAAGGACGCGGCGCTGGCGCGGCGCTTCCAGCCCGTCTTCGTCTCGGAGCCGACGGTCGAGGACACGGTCTCGATCCTGCGCGGCATCAAGGAGAAGTACGAGCAGCACCACGGCGTCCGCATCCAGGATTCGGCGCTGGTCTCGGCCGCGACGCTCTCCAACCGCTACATCACGGACCGCTTCCTGCCCGACAAGGCGATCGACCTCATGGACGAGGCGGCGTCACGCCTGCGCATGCAGGTCGATTCGAAGCCCGAGGAGCTCGACAACATCGACCGCGAGATCGTGCGGCTGAAGATCGAGGGCGAGGCGCTGAAGAAGGAGACGGATTCCGCCTCCAAGGACCGGCTCTCCCGGCTCGAGAAGGAGCTGGCCGACCTCGAGGAGCGCTCCTCCTCCATCACGGCCCGGTGGCGCGCCGAGAAGGACAAGCTCGGCGCCGCGGCCGAGCTCAAGAAGCGCCTCGACGAGGCCCGGACGGAGCTCGCGCAGGCGCAGCGCCAGGGCCAGTACCAGCGCGCGGGCGAGCTCGCCTACGGCGCCATCCCGGGGCTCGAGAAGGAGCTCGGCGAGCTGGAGGCCAAGGGCGACGACGGCACGCGCGCCAACGGCGGCGCCGGCCTGATGGAGGAGGCCGTGACCCCGGCCCACATCGCGGGCGTCGTCTCGCGCTGGACGGGGATCCCGGTCGAGTCGATGCTCGAGGGCGAA
>JAEUAC010000228.1 GCA_019695455.1 Methylorubrum extorquens
TAGGACGGCAAGTTCAGCTTGCGGTGGATCGCGACGACCCGGCCGTCCGCGAGGATGGCGGCCGCGTTGTGGATCGCGCCGTCCGGGGCGCGCTCGATGAAGCCGACCACCGCGACGAGCCCGCGCCCCGCGGCGGCGAGGTCGCGAAGCTCGGCCGCGTCGGCCCGGCGCGCGAGTGTCGCGGTGTCGGGCCGGCTTTCGTAATCCGTCAGCGACAGTTCCGGGAAGACGAGGAGGTCGATGCCGCGGCCGCGCGCCCGCGCCAGCACGGCCCTGTGCGCCGCGAGATTGGCCGCGACGTCGCCCGGCCGGCCGGCGATCTGCGCGGCGGCGAGCCGCAGCGTCACGGCACGTCCGGGCGCGGATGTCGGGCGCCCCGCCAATCGGCCACGTCGCCCTCGCCGAGATAGGTCGGGCCGACCGGCACCTTGCCGTGGCCGCCCGGGATGTCGAGGACGTAGGTGGGCTGGCAGAGCCCGGAGACGCGGCCCCGCAGGTCGCGCAGAAGCGCCTGCCCCTCGTCGATCGTGGTCCGGAAATGCGCGGTGCCGGGCGCGAGGTCGCCCTGGTGGAGGTAGTAGGGCTTGATCCGGGTCTCGACGAGCGCGCGCAGCAGCGCCTCGATGGCGGCGGGCTCGTCGTTGACGCCCCGCAGCAGCACCGATTGCGACAGGAGCGGCACGCCCGCCTCGACCAGTCGCCCGCAGGCGTCGCGTGCGGCCGGCGTCAGCTCGCGCGCATGGTTCGCGTGCAGCACCACCCAGACGGGCCGGCCCGCCGCGCGCAGCGCCTCCACGAGGTCCGGCGTGATCCGCGCCGGATCGGCGACGGGCACGCGGGTGTGGATGCGGATCACGCGGACGTGCTCGATCGTCGCGAGCGCCGCGAAAAGGGCGGCGAGGCGCCGGGGCGCCATGACGAGCGGATCGCCGCCGGAGAGGATCACCTCCCAGATCGCCGGATGGGCCCGGATGTAGTCGATCGCGCCCGCCAGTTCGGCCGGGGACAGCGCCTCGTCCTTGCCCGGCCCGACGACCTCCCGCCGGAAGCAGAAGCGGCAATAGACGGCGCAGACGTGGACGGGCTTCAGCAGCACCCGGTCGGGATAGCGGTGGACGATGCCCGGGACGGGCGAATGGACCGCGTCGCCGATCGGGTCGGCGAGTTCCTCGGGCCGGGTCGCGAGCTCCTCGGGCGCCGGCACGAACTGGCGCGCGATCGGATCGGCGGCATCGGCCGGATCCATGAGGGCCGCGAGCCCCGGCGTGACCGAGACGGCATAGCGCGCCGCGACCCGCTCGATCGCGCCGAGCCGCTCCGCCGGCACGAGGCCGGCCTCCGCGAGGTCGCGGGCCGTGCGGAGGGGACGGTTCATGCGGCCGTGAGGCCAGAACGCGGCCGGGGGGTCAAGAGTGGCGCGTCGCGGGCGCGTCGGCGCGTGCCGCCGTCAGCCCTCGGCGACGGGCGTCCAGATGACGTCCGCCACCCGGTTCGCGCCGGTGGCCAGCATGACGAGCCGGTCCAGGCCGAGCGCCACGCCGGAGGCGTCGGGCATCCGGGCAACGGCGGCCAGGAAATCCTCGTCGACGGGATAGCGCTCGTCCCAGATGCGCGCCTTCTCGTCCATGGCGTGGACGAAGCGGCGCCGCTGCTCGGCCGGATCCGTGAGTTCGCCGAAGCCGTTCGCGAGCTCGACCCCGCAGGCATAGAGCTCGAACCGCTCGGCCACCCGCGGGTCGTCGGGCGCCGGGCGGGCGAGGGCGGCCTCCTCGACGGGATAGCGGTCGAGGATCGTGGGCCGCCCCTGGCCGAGATGCGGCTCGATCTTCTCCACCAGGACGCGGCTGAAGAGGTCGGACCAGGTGTCGTCGGCCGCGAAGCGGATGGCGGTCCGCCGGCACGCCTCGGCGAGCGCCTCCCGGTCGGGCGTGCCGTCGGACGCGAGCGTCGCCAGCAGGTCGATCCGGGCGAGGTCCTCGAACGCGTCCGCGACCGAGACGCGCTCCGGCGCGCCCGACAGGTCGCAGGTCCGGCCCCGGAAGCTCGCGAGCCGCGTCCCGCCCGTCTCGGCCGCGAGCGCGACGAGGCTCGCCGTGTCGCGGATCGCGACGTCGTAGGCGGCGTGGGCGCGGTACCATTCGAGCATGGTGAACTCGGGATGGTGCAGGGCGCCGCGCTCGCGGTTCCGGAACACGTGGGCGAGCGTGAACAGCCGCTCCTCGCCGGCCGCCAGCAGCTTCTTCGCCGCGAACTCGGGCGACGTGTGCAGGTAGAGGGGGGCGGTCCGGCCGTCGGGGCCGATCGCGGCCGTCCTGAAGGCGTGGAGATGCGTCTCGTTGCCGGGCGAGACCTGCAGGGCCGCCGTATCCGCCTCGACGAAGTCGCGGGCCTCGAACCAGGCCCGGATCGCGGCGACGATCCGGTTGCGGGCGAGGAGGCGGGGGCGTCGGGCGGCGTGGCGCTCCGGCGCCCAGAAGGGCGGCTCCCCCGTCACGGCCGCGAGCCCGCTGGCGAAGCGGCCAAGGATCGGCTAACCCGGCGCGTCATTCTGCCGGCCGAAGGCCGCTGTCGCCCAAGGATTTCCCCGTGAAGGTCATCGCCTCGTCCCTCCGCAAGGGCAACGTCGTCGAGGTCGACGACAAGCTCTACGTCATCGTCACGGCGGAGAACATCCACCCGGGCAAGGGCACGCCCGTGACGCAGCTCGACATGCGCCGCATCTCGGACGGCGTGAAGGTGTCGGAGCGCTACCGCACGACCGAGCAGGTCGAGCGCGCCTTCGTGGAGGACCGGGAGCACACCTACCTCTACAACGATTCCGAGGGCTTCCACTTCATGAACCCGGAGAACTACGACCAGGTCGCGGTCCCGGGCGAGATCCTGGGCGACCAGGCGGCCTATCTCCAGGAGGGCATGGCCGTGATGCTGTCGACCTACAACGGCAACGCGGTCGCGGCCGAGCTGCCCCAGCGCGTCACCCTCGAGATCACCGACACCGAGCCCACCATGAAGGGCCAGACGGCGTCCTCGTCCTACAAGCCCGCCATGCTGTCGAACGGCATCCGGACGATGGTTCCGCCGCACGTGGCCGCCGGCACCCGCATCGTCGTCATGACGGCGGACGGCTCCTACGTGGAGCGTGCGAAGGACTGAGCCCATGGCCGGCGCGAACCCGCACGTCGCGGCCGTCGCGCCGCCGCCCATCCCCGAGGCGCGGCTCTGGCCGGCCCGGTACGACGGCCGCCTCGGCCCGGTCCTCGACCTCACCCAGGCCGTGCCCGGCTACCCGGCGCCGCCGGAGCTCGTCGCCCGGATCGGGGCGGCCGCGACCGATCCCGAAAGCTTCGCCTACGGCCACATCACGGGCGACGCGGCCTTGCGCGAGGCCTACGCGGCCGACGTCAACGCGCTCTACGGCGGCGACGTCGCGCCGGACGAGGTCGCGATCACGACTGGCGCCAACATGGCCTCGTTCGCCGTGACCATGGCGCTCGCCCAGGCGGGCGACGCCGTGATGCTGCCGGTGCCGTGGTACTTCAACCATCAGATGAACGCCGCGATGCTCGGCGTCGCGGTCGTGCCGCTGCCCTGCGGACCCGAGGAGGGGTTCGTGCCGGACCCGGATCGGGCGGAGGCGCTCCTGACCGACCGCGTGAAGGCGATCCTGCTCGTCACGCCGAACAATCCGACGGGCGCCGTGTACCCGCCGTCCACGATCGCGCGCTTCGCCGATCTCTGCCGCCGGCGCGGCCTCGCGCTCGTCCTCGACGAGACCTACCGCGACTTCCGGCCCGCCGACCTCGCGCGCCCGCACGACCTCTTCGTCGACCCGGCCTGGCGCGACACGGTCGTGCAGCTCTACAGCTTCTCGAAATCCTACTGCATCCCGGGATACCGGGCCGGCGCGGTCGTCGCGGGCGCGGGCCTGATGGCGTCGCTCACCAAGATCCTCGACTGCCTGCAGATCTGCGCGCCGCGGGTCGGGCAGGCGGCGCTCGCCTGGGCGATCCCGGCGCTCGCGTCCTGGCGCGACGGCAACCGCACGCTCATGAACGCGCGCGGCGAGGCGGCGGACCGGGCCTTCGCGTCGCTCGAGGGCTGGACCCTCGGCAGCCGGGGCGCCTATTTCGCCTATGCGCGGCATCCCTTCGCCGGTCGTCCGGCGCTCGACGTCGCCCGCGACCTGGCCGAGCGGATCGGGGTGGTGACGCTGCCGGGCTCCGCCTTCGGCCCCGGCCAGGAGGAGTATCTCCGGCTCGCCTTCGCCAACGTGGAGCCGGCGGCCCTGGTCGACATGGCGAGCCGGCTCTCCCGCCGCGATTAGGCCGCCCCCGATCCGCCATGGCCGGCGCGGGGCCGGCCATGGCGGATCGTCGCCGTCCTACTGCGTGAGCGGGCAGCCGCTGTCCTTCGCGGTCGGGAAGGCCTGGTCGCCCTTGATGGTCGCGAGCTGCCGGTAATAGTCCCACGGCGCCTTGGACTCGGCCGGCTTCTTCACCTCGAACAGGTACATGTCGTGCACCATGCGGCCGTTCGCGAGGACCTTGCCGCCCTTGGCGAACACGTCGTCGACGGGCATCTCGTGCAGCAGCTTCGCCACGGGCTCGGTCGCGTCCGTGCCGGCCGCCTTCACGGCCTTCAGGTACTGGAGCACGCTGGAATAGGTGCCGGCCTGGATCATGTTCGGCATGCGGCCGGTCCGCTCCATGAACTTCTTCGAGAAGGTCCGGCTGCCGTCGTCCATGTCCCAGTAGAAGCCTTCCGTGAGGACGAGGCCCTGCGCGGCCTGCAGGCCGAGGCCATGCACCTCCGACAGCGTGAAGAGGAGCGCCGCGAGCCGCTGGCCGCCCTGGACGATGCCGAACTCGGCGGCCTGCTTGATCGAGTTGTTGGTGTCGGCGCCGGCATTCGCCAGCCCGATGATCTTCGCCTTCGACGCCTGGGCCTGGAGCAGGAAGGACGAGAAGTCGGAGGCGGCGAGCGGGTGGCGGACCTGGCCCACGACCTTGCCGCCCTTCTGCTGGACGTAGCGGGCGGTGTCCTGCTCGAGGGCGTAGCCGAACGCGTAGTCCGCCGTGAGGAAGAACCAGGTGTCGCCGCCGGTCTCGACGAGCGATCCGCCGGTGCCCACCGCGAGCGCGCGCGTGTCGAAGGCCCAATGGAAGCCGTAGGGCGTGCACGCCTTGCCCGTGAGGTCGGACGTCGCGGCCCCGCTCGTCATCGTGACCTTCTTCTTCTCGCTGGCGAGGTTCTGGACGGCGAGCGCCACGGAGGACGTCGTCAGCTCCATGATGGCGTCGACGCCGTCCTGGTCGAACCATTGCCGGGCGACGTTCGAGGCGATGTCCGGCTTGTTCTGGTGGTCGGCCGAGACGATCTCGATCGGCGCCCCGAGGACCGTGCCGCCGAACTCCTCGACGGCCATCTTGGCGGCCTCGACCGACCACTTGCCGCCGTAATCGGCATAGACGCCGGACTGGTCGTTCAGGATGCCGATCTTCACGGCGTTGTTGGAGACTTGTGCGGCCGCCGGGCCCGCGACGGCCAGGGCGGCGATCCCGGCCAGTAGAGATGTCTTGATCGTCATCGCGTTTCCTCGTTGTTTTCTGGCCGGACAGAGGCGGCCCCGCGGGCCTCTGTCAACACGACGTTCGGCTGACGCGGCGCGTCCGCACGGGCCGGTGCGGACCCGCGAAATCGTCCTTGTGCGGTCGCGCCGGATCTGGCACGTTTCCAAAGTAGGACAGCCATGCTGTCCGACTTCTTGGGCGAGGATGAGTGCCGTGCCGGGCGCCGTCACGAACAAAAAACGAGAGACCACATTCGCTCGCGTGACGCGGGCGGTGCGGGTGCGCGCGGGCTGAAGGCTCGCACGACGCCCGCGGAGAGCGGGCGCGACAGGTGACGCGACCGCTCCGGGACTGACAGGGGCGGCGTCCGGGCAGACTTCTTGCAGCGGGGCGCGTGACGGCCGCCGGTTTTCGGGCTGGTCCGCACATGCGGACGATCGCGAGGGGACGTGCCATGCGCGTGACGGGAAGCGAAGGCGGAGCGGGTCGCGGCGGGGCGGCGACGCCGCGCATCGGCAATCCCGACCTCCCGGCCGCCCAGGGCCTCTACGATCCGTCGCGCGAGAAGGATTCGTGCGGCGTCGGCTTCATCGCCGACATCCACAACCGCAAGACCCATGCGATCGTCCAGCAGGGCCTGCAGATCCTCAAGAACCTCGACCACCGGGGCGCCGTCGGCGGCGACCCGACCATGGGCGACGGCTGCGGCATCCTCGTGCAGATCCCGCACGGCTTCTTCGCGGCCGAATGCGAGGCGCTGGGCATCGCCCTGCCGGCGCCGGACCATTACGGGATCGGCCACTTCTTCATGCCGAAGGACCCGGCGGCCTTCGCGGCCGTCGAGGCCATCGTGGCCGAGGCCGTCGAGAGCGAGGGCCTGACCCTCCTCGGCTGGCGCGACGTGCCGGTCCTGTCCGAGGACCTGTCGCCCTCCGTGGCCGCCACCGAGCCCCGCCACCGCCAGATCTTCATCGGCTCGCCCAAGACGATCGACGATCCCGAGACCTTCGAGCGCCAGCTCTTCATCCTGCGCAAGGTGATCTCAAACGCCGTGTACCAGCGGCAGGACGCGACGTTGCTGAAGTTCTACCCGGTCTGCCTGTCGGCCCGGACGATCGTCTACAAGGGCATGGTGCTCGTCGACCAGCTCGGGCGCTACTACAAGGACCTCGGCGATCCGCGCTTCGAGAGCGCGCTCGCGCTCGTGCACCAGCGCTTCGCGACCAACACGTTCCCGTCCTGGCGCCTCGCGCACCCCTACCGGTTCGTCGCCCACAACGGCGAGATCAACACGCTGCGCGGCAACGTGAACTGGATGGCGGCCCGGCAGGCCAGCGTCGATTCCGAGCTGTTCGGCAACGACATCTCGAAGCTCTGGCCGATCTCCTACGAGGGCCAGTCCGACACGGCCTGCTTCGACAACGCTCTCGAGTTCCTGCTGCGCGGCGGCTACTCGCTCACCCACGCCATGATGATGCTCGTGCCGGAGGCGTGGTCGGGCAACCCGCTCATGGCCGAGGACCGGCGCGCCTTCTACGAGTACCACGCGGCCCTCATGGAGCCCTGGGACGGGCCGGCCGCCATCGTCTTCACGGACGGCCGCCAGATCGGCGCCACGCTGGACCGCAACGGGCTGCGCCCGGCGCGCTTCGTCGTGACCGAGGAGGGGCTCGTCGTGCTCGCCTCCGAGGCCGGCACGCTGCCCATCCCGGAGAGCTCCATCGTCCAGAAGTGGCGGCTGCAGCCCGGCCGCATGCTGCTGATCGACCTCGAGGAGGGCCGCATCGTCGGGGACGAGGAGATCAAGTCCTCGCTCGCGGCCGCCAATCCCTACAAGGACTGGCTGCGCCGCACGCAGATCGTGCTCGAGGACCTGCGGCCCGTGGCGCCCCGCCAGCCGCGCTCGGACGTGGCGCTGCTCGATCGCCAGCAGACCTTCGGCTACACGCAGGAGGACCTGCGCCTCCTCATGGCGCCCATGGCCGCCACGGGCCAGGAGGCGGTCGGCTCCATGGGGACCGACACGCCGATCTCGCCGCTCTCGCTGAAGTCCAAGCTCCTCTACACCTACTTCAAGCAGAACTTCGCGCAGGTGACGAACCCGCCGATCGACCCGATCCGCGAGGAGCTCGTGATGAGCCTCGTCTCGTTCATCGGGCCGCGGCCGAACATCCTCGACCTCGAAGGCACGTCGCGGAAGAAGCGGCTCGAGGTGCGCCAGCCGATCCTGACCAACGAGGACCTGGAGAAGATCCGCTCGATCGGCCATTTCGAGGACCGCTTCGACACGAAGACGCTCGACATGACCTACCCGGCCGAGCAGGGCGCGGCGGGCCTGGAGGGCGCGCTGGAGCGGCTGTGCGACCGCGCCGAGGCGGCCGTGAACGGCGGCTACAACATCATCGTCCTGTCGGACCGGGCGGTCGGCCCGGACCGCATCCCGCTGCCGGCCCTGCTGGCGACAGCGGCCGTGCACCACCACCTGATCCGCCGCGGCCAGCGCACCTCCGTCGGGCTCGTGCTGGAGACGGGCGAGCCGCGCGAGGTGCACCATTTCGCCTGCCTCGCGGGCTACGGCGCCGAGGCCATCAACCCGTATCTCGCCTTCGAGACCCTGCTCGCCATGAAGGACGAGCTGCCGGAGGAGGTGGACGAGAAGGAGATCGTCTACCGGTACATCAAGTCGATCGACAAGGGCCTGCTCAAGGTCATGTCCAAGATGGGCATCTCGACCTACCAATCCTATTGCGGGGCACAGATCTTCGACGCTGTCGGCCTGAAGACGGACCTGATCGAGAAGTACTTCTTCGGCACGGCCTCGAACATCGAGGGCGTCGGCCTCGCCGAGATCGCCGAGGAGACCGTGCGCCGCCACCGGGACGCGTTCGGGGACGCGCCGATCTACCGGAACGCGCTCGACGTCGGCGGCGAATACGCCTACCGGCTCCGGGGCGAGGAGCACGTCTGGAACCCGGATTCCGTCGCCACCCTCCAGCACGCCGTGCGGCTGAACGCCAAGGACCGCTACCAGGAATTCGCGCGGCTCGTGAACGACGGCGACGCCGGCCTCGCGACCGTCCGCGGCCTGTTCCGCATCCGCGGCGCCGAGGAGGCGGGCCGGGCGAGGCTGCCGATCGAGGCGGTCGAGCCGGCTACGGCCATCGTCAAGCGCTTCTCGACCGGCGCCATGTCCTACGGCTCCATCTCGAAGGAGGCGCACGAGACGCTGGCCATCGCCATGAACCAGATCGGCGGCAAGTCGAACACGGGCGAAGGCGGCGAGCTGTCCGAGCGCTACCGGCCGATGGCGGACGGTCGCTCCAAGCGCTCCGCCATCAAGCAGGTCGCGTCCGGGCGCTTCGGCGTCACGACGGAGTACCTCGTCAACTCCGACATGATGCAGATCAAGGTCGCCCAGGGCGCCAAGCCGGGCGAGGGCGGGCAGCTGCCCGGCCACAAGGTGGACGCCAAGATCGCCAAGGTCCGGCATTCGACGCCGGGCGTCGGCCTGATCTCGCCGCCGCCCCACCACGATATCTACTCGATCGAGGACCTGGCGCAGCTCATCTACGACCTGAAGAACGTCAACACGGCGGCCGACATCTCGGTGAAGCTCGTCTCCGAGGTCGGCGTCGGCACGGTCGCGGCGGGCGTCGCGAAGGCGCGGGCGGACCACATCACGATCTCCGGCTTCGAGGGCGGAACGGGCGCCGCCCCGCTGACGTCCATCAAGCATGCCGGCAGCCCGTGGGAGATGGGCCTCGCCGAGACGCAGCAGACGCTGGTGCTGAACAAGCTCCGCGGCCGCGTCGCCCTGCAGGCGGACGGCGGCATCCGGACGGGCCGGGACGTGCTGGTCGCGTTCCTGCTCGGGGCCGACGAGATCGGCTTCTCGACCGCGCCGCTGATCGCGGCGGGCTGCATCATGATGCGCAAGTGCCACCTGAACACCTGCCCCGTGGGCGTCGCCACGCAGGATCCGGTGCTGCGCAAGCGCTTCAAGGGCGCGCCCGAGCACGTCATCAACTACTTCTTCTTCGTGGCCGAGGAGGTGCGCGAGATGATGGCCGAGCTCGGCGTCGCGACCGTCGACGAGCTGGTCGGGCGCTCCGAACTGCTCGACCAGAAGGGCGCGATCGAGCACTGGAAGGCGAAGGGGCTCGATCTCAGCCGCGTGTTCCACCGGCCGCAGGCCGGCGAGGGCGTGGCCATCCGCCACGTGGAGCGCCAGCACCACCCGATCGACGACGTGCTCGACCGGACGCTGATCGACGGCGCCCGGGCCGCGATCGAGGGCGGCGAGCCCGTCACGATCGAGGCCAGGGTGCGCAACGAGAACCGGACGGTCGGCGCCATGCTGTCCGGCGCCGTCGCCCTCAAGCACGGTCATCTCGGCCTGCCGGACGACACGATCACCGTGAACCTCGCGGGCACGGCCGGCCAGAGCTTCGGCGCCTGGCTCGCGGCGGGCGTCACGCTCCACCTCACGGGCGAGGCGAACGACTACGTCGGCAAGGGGCTGTCGGGCGGCAAGCTCATCATCCACCCGGCCGCCGACACGAAGGCCGTCGCCGAGCATTCGATCATCGTCGGCAACACGGTGCTCTACGGGGCGGTGGCGGGCGAGTGCTACTTCCGCGGCGTCGCGGGCGAGCGCTTCGCGGTCCGCAACTCGGGCGCGATCGCGGTCGTCGAGGGCACGGGCGACCACGGCTGCGAATACATGACGGGCGGCGTCGTCGTCGTCATCGGGCCGACGGGGCGCAACTTCGCGGCCGGCATGTCGGGCGGCCTCGCCTACGTGCTCGACGAGGACGGCACGTTCGGCCAGCGCTGCAACCTGTCCATGGTCGACCTCGAACCCGTCGAGGAGGAGGACGACCTGATGCGCCGCCTCCACCAGGACGGCGACCTCGAGACGAAGGGGCGGGTGGACATCCTGGCCGACATGTCCGGCCACGACGAGGAGCGCCTGACCGCGCTCCTGAGGAACCACCTCGCCTATACGGGCTCCGCGCGCGCCAAGCAGATCCTCGACGGCTGGGCCGAGTACCGGCACAGGTTCGTCAAGGTCATGCCGGTCGAGTACCGCCGCGCGCTCCGCGAGATGGAGCGCGGCCGGATGCTGCAGGCGGCGGAGTGAGTCTGCCGGCGTTGCGCCACGGAGCGCCTCGGCCCATGCCTGGGCCCAGGCCGAATGGAGTGCATCAGCATGGAGGCCCGCCGAGTCAGCCTCTTGCGGAATGGCCGCAGCCAGGCATTGCGCATTCCCAAGACGTTCGAGCTGCCTGGAACGGAAGCGACCATCATGCGCGAAGGCGATCGGCTCGTCGTGGAACCCGTCAGGCGGAGTACCCTGCTCGACTATCTGACGAGCAAGGAGCCTCTGGACGAGGATTTTCCCGACATCGAGGATTCGCCACCTCGGCCGGTCGAGCTGTGACGCGCTATCTCCTGGATACGAATATCGTGTCCGACCTCATGCGTGCTCCGACGGGTCGGTCGTTCGTCCGCTTCAAGTCGGTCGACCAGCACGGCGTACACCAGCATCGTCGTCGCGGGCGAGCTGCGTTGTTTGGCGCGTCGAAGAAGGGCTTCGCCCGGATCATCCGGGAGGTCGAAGGCATCCTGGGACGGCTCCCCGTGGTTCGGTTGGAGCAGCCGGTCGAGCAACGCTATGGAATCGCCCGGGCCGAAATGGAGCGGCGCGGTACTCCGATCGGCGCGAACGATCTCTGGATCGCCGCACAGGCGCTGCACGACGGCAGCGTGCTGGTCACGGACAAGACGCGCGAGTTCGGCCGGGTGCCGGGGCTCGCCGTCGAGAACTGGCTCCGGCCGTGAGGCCGGGTTCGCACGACACGATGCAGGGCATCTGACATGGGCAAGGTCACGGGTTTCCTCGAGTTCGACCGGCAGGAGCAGAAGTACCAGCTCGCCGGCGACCGCGTGCGGCACTTCCGCGAGTTCACGCTCGCCCTCGACGACGGCGACCTGAAGAAGCAGGCCGCGCGCTGCATGGATTGCGGCATCCCGTTCTGCCACGGGCCGACCGGCTGCCCGGTCCACAACCAGATCCCGGACTGGAACGACCTCGTCTACCAGTCCGACTGGGAGGAGGCGTCGCGCAACCTCCACTCGACCAACAACTTCCCCGAATTCACGGGCCGCATCTGCCCGGCGCCCTGCGAGGAAGCCTGCACGCTGAACCTCGAGAACCAGCCGGTCACGATCAAGACGATCGAGCAGGCGATCGCCGACAAGGCCTGGGCCAACGGCTGGGTGGTGCCCGAGCCGCCGGCCGTGAAGACGGGCCGGAGCGTCGCCGTGGTCGGCGCGGGGCCGGCCGGCCTGGCGGCCGCCCAGCAGCTGGCCCGCGTCGGCCACGACGTGCACGTCTACGAGCGCGAGCCGAAGGCGGGCGGCCTGCTCCGCTACGGCATTCCCGACTTCAAGATGGAGAAGCACGGGATCGACCGGCGCGTCGCCCAGATGGAGGCGGAGGGCGTGACCTTCCATTACGGCGTCAACGTCGGCGTGGACCGGCCGCTCGCCGACCTGCGCGCGGCGCACGATGCCGTGCTCGTCTCGGGCGGGGCCGAGACGCCGCGCGATCCGCAGCTGCCCGGCCAGGATCTCGCCGGCGTGCATTACGCGATGCCGTTCCTGGTCCAGCAGAACCGCCGCCTCGGCGGCGAGCAGAGCTGGCAGGGGGAGACGATCCATGCGGCCGGCAAGCACGTCGTCGTCATCGGCGGCGGCGACACGGCCTCCGATTGCGTCGGCACGTCGTTCCGCCAGGGCGCCCTGTCCGTCACCCAGCTCGACATCCGCATGAAGCCGCCGGAGCGCGAGGACAAGCTGACCGTGTGGCCCTACTGGCCGACGAAGATGCGGACCTCCTCCAGCCAGGCCGAGGGGGCCGAGCGCGAGTTCCAGTCCGCGACGCTCCGCATGGAGGGCCGCAAGGGCCGCGTCACGGGCGTCGTCTGCGCGCGGGTGGACGAGAGGCGCCAGCCGATCCCAGGCACCGAGTTCGTGCTGCCGGCGGATCTCGTCTTCATCGCGCTCGGCTTCGCGAGCCCGCTCTCGGCGGGCCTCCTGTCCGAGGCCCGGTTCGACCTCGACCGGCGCGGCAACGTGCTCGCCACGGACGCCGATTATCGGACCTCGCAGGAGGGCGTCTACGCGGCCGGCGACATGCGGCGCGGCCAGTCGCTCGTCGTGTGGGCCATCCGGGAGGGCCGGCAGGCGGCGCGCGCCATCGACGAGGCCCTGATGGGCGCGAGCGTGCTGCCCCGGTGACGACCGATCCGACCGCCGGACCGGCCGGCCGGCTGCCCGCCGCGGCCGAGGACCTGCCGGCCTTCGCGCGGCTCCTCGGCATCCGCGTCGTCTCCGCCGAGCGGGATCGGGTGGTGGCGGAGTTCGTCGT
>JAEUAC010000250.1 GCA_019695455.1 Methylorubrum extorquens
GGGGCCCGCCATCACGGACATGCTGTCCGGGCAGGCGCACGTCCTCTTCGACAACCTCCCCTCCTCGATCGAGCAGGTCCGGTCCGGCGGGATGCGGGCGCTGGCCGTCACGTCGGCCGAGCGCTCGCCCGCCCTTCCCGACGTGCCGACGGTGGCCGAGACGGTGCCGGGCTACGAGGCGTCGGCCTGGTTCGGCGTCGGGGCGCCCGCGAAGACGCCGCCGGAGCTGATCGACCGCCTGAACCGTGAGGTGAACGCCGTGCTCCAGGAGCCCACCATGGCCAAGCGCCTCGCCGATCTCGGGGGCGCCCCCTGGATCCTCACGCCCGCCGAGTTCGGCCGCGTCGCCCTGGAGGAGACGGAGAAGTGGAGGAAGGTGGTCGAGTTCTCGGGCGCGAAGCTGGATTGATCAGGTTCGGCCATCGGTCTCGATCAGGGCGATGACGACTGGCCTCAGGTCCGGCAACGATCGCGTCGCGACCTTCCAGACCAGGATCGTGTCCAGGCGACCGTATTCGTGCCGCAGACGGTTGCCGATCGCGGCAATCTCCGGCCAGGGGACCTCGGGAAAACGGGCCTTCGCCTCGTCCGGCACCCGGCGGCTCGCCTCCGACACGATCTCGATGCAACGCTCGACGGCGTAGCGGAGCTGCCGGTCCGAGCGGAAGCGCCCGAGATCGGCCCCGCCGATCATTTCGGCCGCCGCGTCGATCGCGTCCAGCAGGTCGTGAAGCGCGATCGTGGCGGAGCGCTTCATCAGAGAACCCGGATCGCGTCCCGTTCGATATCGGCACGCAGCATGGGATGAAGGCTCGCCCGCGTCATGAGGTCGACCCGGCAACCGAGCGCCGCCTGCAGCCGGCCCTGTGCATGGAGAAGGGCCGCGAAATCGAATCGGTCGTAGTCGGGGTCGACGAAGAGATCGACGTCGCTCGTCTCGCCGGCGGTGCCGCGCGCCACCGACCCGAACAGGTAGAGGCCGACGATCCCCGCCTCGTGCAGGGTCCCGGCTTCGGCCCGCAATCGCTGCATGGTCTCGGCGGTCGTCATCCCGCTCTCGTATCAGGAAAGCGCCGATCCGCCATCGTCGGGCCGGCCCCGCTCACGCATCCATCTTGAGCGCGGCGATGAAGGCCTCCTGCGGGATCTCCACGCGGCCGAACTGGCGCATGCGCTTCTTGCCCTCCTTCTGCTTGTCGAGGAGCTTGCGCTTGCGGGAGGCGTCGCCGCCGTAGCACTTGGCGGTCACGTCCTTCGACAGCGCCTTGATGGTCTCGCGCGCGATGATCTTGCCGCCGATCGCCGCCTGGACGGGAATCTGGAAGAGGTGGCGGGGGATCAGGTCCTTCAGCTTCTCGCACATGGCGCGGCCGCGGTTCTCGGCGCGGTCGCGGTGGACCAGCATGGAAAGCGCGTCGACCGGCTCGGCGTTGACGAGGATCGACATCTTCACGAGGTCGCCCTCGCGGTAATCCGTGATGGCGTAGTCGAAGGAGGCGTAGCCCTTCGAAATCGACTTCAGCCGGTCGTAGAAGTCGAAGACGACCTCGTTCAGCGGCAGGTCGTAGACCACCATGGCGCGCTTGCCGACGTAGTTCAGGTCGATCTGAACGCCCCGCCGGTCCTGGCAGAGCTTGAGGACGCCGCCCAGATACTCGTCGGGCGTGAGGATCGTCGCGCGGATCCAGGGCTCCTCGATCGAGAGGACCTGCATCACGTCCGGCATGTCGGCCGGGTTGTGCAGCTCCCTCACGGAGCCGTCCCGCATGTTCAGGCGGTAGACGACGGAGGGCGCGGTCGAGATCAGGTCGAGGTCGAACTCGCGCTCGAGCCGCTCCTGGATGATCTCGAGGTGGAGGAGCCCGAGGAAGCCGCAGCGGAAGCCGAAGCCGAGCGCCGCCGAGGATTCCATCTCGAAGGAGAAGCTGGCGTCGTTCAGGCGCAGCCGGCCCATGGCGGCGCGCAGGTCGTCGAACTTCGCGGCGTCCACCGGGAACAGGCCGCAGAAGACGACCGCCTGGACGGGCTTGAAGCCGGGCAGCGCGGTCTTCGTCGGCTTCTTGTCCTCCGTGATCGTGTCGCCGACCGCCGTGTCGGCGACCTCCTTGATGGAGCCCGTGAGGAACCCGACCTCGCCCGGGCCCAGCGAGCCCACGTCCTGCATCTTCGGCCGGAACACGCCGACCTTGTCGACGCCGTAGACGGCGCCCGTGCCCATCATCTTGATGGACATGCCCTTCTTCAGCGTGCCGTCGACGATGCGGACCAGGACGACGACGCCGAGATAGGCGTCGTACCAGCTGTCGACGAGGAGCGCCTTCAGGGGCGCGTCCCGGTCGCCCTTGGGGGCCGGCAGGCGCTTCACGATGGCCTCGAGCACGAGGTCGATGCCGATGCCGGTCTTGGCCGAGATCGGCACGGCGTCGGAGGCGTCGAGGCCGATCACCTCCTCGATCTGCTCCTTGACGCGGTCCGGCTCGGCCGCCGGCAGGTCGATCTTGTTCAGGACCGGCACGATCTCGTGGCCGGCATCCAGCGCCTGGTAGACGTTCGCGAGCGTCTGCGCCTCGACCCCCTGTGCGGCGTCGACCACCAGCAGCGATCCCTCGCAGGCCGCGAGCGAGCGCGAGACCTCGTAGGCGAAGTCGACGTGGCCGGGCGTGTCCATGAGGTTCAGGATGTAGGTCTTGCCGTCCTGCGCCAGGTATTCGAGGCGCACGGTCTGCGCCTTGATGGTGATGCCGCGCTCCTTCTCGATGTCCATCGAGTCGAGCATCTGTTCCGACATGTCGCGAAGCGCGACCGTGCCCGTCTGCTGGATCAGCCGGTCGGCGAGCGTCGACTTGCCGTGGTCGATATGGGCCACGATCGAGAAGTTGCGGATATTCGGGATCGGATGGGTGGTCATGAGGGCCCAGGAGGCGGACGCCGGTCCGGGCGCGGGACGCCTGCGAGGGGCGCCCACCACGGCTC
>JAEUAC010000281.1 GCA_019695455.1 Methylorubrum extorquens
ACGCGGCCCATCACCATGGTGGTGCCATTCGCGGCCGGCGGGCCCACGGACATCGTGGCCCGCATCGTGTCGGACCACATGTCCCGCACGCTCGGCCAGCAGGTCGTGGTCGAGAACGTGGCGGGCGCCGGCGGCACCACGGGCATCACGCGGGCCGCCCAGGCCGCGCCCGACGGCTACACCGTCATGATGGGCCATATGGGCACGCACGGCGCCGCGCCGGCCCTCTACCCCAACCTGAAATACGATCCCGCCAAGAGCTTCGACACGATCGGGCTCGCGGCCGGAACGCCGATCGTGATCGTGGCCCGCAAGGACTACCCGGCCGCCGATCTCAAGGCCTTCGTGGCGCGCCTCAAGGAGGACGGGTCGAAGGTGAACCAGGCGCAGGCGGGCGTCGGCTCCGTGTCCCACTCGACGGGCGTCCTGTTCGATTCCGTCGTCGGCGTGAAGCCGACGCTGGTCGCCTATCGGGGCACGGGCCCTGCGCTGAACGACCTCATGTCCGGTCAGGTCGACTTCATGACCGACCAGATCGTCAACGTCGCGCCGCAGGTCTCCGGCGGCACCATCCGGGCCTACGCGATCGCCACGCCCGAGCGGTCGCCGGCGCTGCCGGACGTCCCGACCACGAAGGAGGCCGGGCTGCCGGATTATCAGGTCTCCGCCTGGAACGCCGTGTTCGCGCCGAAGGGCCTCCCGGCCGATGTCCGCACGAAGCTCGTGGACGCGCTGGCCAAGGCCCTCGCCGACGAGAACACCCGCAAGCGCCTGATCGACCTCGGCGGCGTCGTGCCGGACGCGGCCGGGCAGGGCCCCACGGCCCTGCAATCCCTCGTGGAGGCGGAGGTCGCGCGCTGGACGCCGGTCCTCAAGGCGGCGGGCGCCGTCGCGAACTGACGAACGAGGCGATCCGGATCCCGAGCGGTCCGGGTCGCCTGACCGGCGCCCGGCGGTCCGGGCGCGGAGGGGCAGGTCCAGCCGGCGGCGGCCAGGTCGCGCCGGCCGCGCTCGGTCAGCCCGTGAAGCGGATGCGCCTGACGGGCTCCCAGGGGCCGCCGCGATAGTGCCAGAGGGCGAGGCCCTCGGCGGTCGCCGTGAAGGGCGTGAACCCGGCTCCGAGGTCCCGGAGGGTGGCCCGGGCGGTCTCGGGCGAGACCTTGTTCTGGATCGTCGCGTGGGGCGCGATGCGGGCCGAGTCCTGCGGCGTCAGCCAGTCCTGCCATTCGCGGGCGAGCGCCTGGCGGATGCGCACCAGCTCCGGCGACGAGAAGGCGATCGCGACGCCGCGACCGAGCGAGCGCAGGCCGGTCGCCTCCATGCCGAAGGCCCGCGTCGTCCGGCAGAGCCGCTCGAGCTCGGCCAGGATCGGGACGCGTTCCGAGCCGGGCAGGGCGTGGAACAGGGTGCAATGGGCCGGAACGACGTTCCGCTCGGCCGGGAAGTGCCGTCGGCGGAGCGCGTCCAACGACGCGAAGGTCGCGCCGTCGAACGCGACCGTCAGGATCAGGGGATCGTCGGCGCTCAGAACTTGAGCGCTTCCTTCGCTTCCTGCAGATGGGCGATCTGCGCGTCGTAGGCCTGCCGGGCGGCCGGATCGTCCTGGCCGTCGCGGCGCGTCTGCACCTCGAGGATCTCGCGGTCGACGATCTCGGGCGTGAGCTCCTCGACCGGCGTCGCACGCTCGGCCAGCACCGTGCAGCCCTGGGCGTTGATCTCGGCGAAGCCGCCGCGGACGAGGACCCGCGAACCGGCGCTGGTGTGGTTCGTGAAGACGACGTAGCCCGTCTTGAGGGCCGTCATCAGGGGCGCGTGGCCGGGCAGGATCGTGAGTTCACCCTCCGCGCCGGGCAGGAGCACCGCCTCGACTTCGCCCGTGAAGAGGACGCGCTCGGGCGCGACGAGCTCGAAATGCAGCGTGGCCATCGGACTTCCTCAGACGCGGCGACGATCGGCGACGAAACCGGCGAGCAGGCCGAGGACGGCTCCGCCGAGCGCGAAGGCGCCGACATGCTGCCACTGGCCGCTCGTCAGGGAGCCGCCGCCGGACGCGCCGGCGGGGCGGTCGGACTGCACCTCGACCTTGAGCGGACCGAGGTTGATCTCGGCCGCCTGGGGGCGGGTGAGGTACCCGACGAGGCCGCCGGCCACGAGGCCGACGACGAGAAGCGTGACCTTCAGCATCCGATCAGGCGCCGGCCGCGAGCTTCTGGGCCTTTTCCATGGCCTCCTCGATCGTGCCGACCATGTAGAAGGCGGCCTCCGGCAGGTGGTCGTACTTGCCCTCGACCAGTCCCTTGAAGCCCTTGATCGTGTCCTCGAGCGCGACGAGCTTGCCCGGCGAGCCGGTGAAGATCTCGGCGACGAAGAAGGGCTGCGACAGGAAGCGCTCGATCTTGCGGGCGCGCGCCACCGTCAGCTTGTCCTCCTCGGACAGCTCGTCCATCCCGAGGATGGCGATGATGTCCTGGAGCGACTTGTAGCGCTGCAGCGTCTGCTGGACCTGACGCGCCACGCCGTAATGCTCCTCGCCGAGGACGTTGGCGGACAGCATGCGGGAGGTCGAGTCGAGCGGGTCCACGGCCGGATAGATGCCCTTCTCGGCGATCGACCGGGAGAGGACGGTCGTCGCGTCGAGGTGGGCGAACGAGGTCGCGGGCGCCGGGTCGGTCAGGTCGTCGGCCGGCACGTAGATCGCCTGCACGGACGTGATCGACCCCTTCGTGGTGGTCGTGATCCGCTCCTGCAGGTTGCCCATGTCCGTCGCGAGCGTCGGCTGGTAGCCGACCGCGGACGGGATGCGGCCCAGAAGCGCCGACACCTCGGAACCCGCCTGCGTGAAGCGGAAGATGTTGTCGACGAAGAAGAGGACGTCCTGGCCCTCGTCGCGGAACTGCTCGGCCACCGTGAGGCCCGTGAGGGCGACGCGGGCGCGGGCGCCCGGGGGCTCGTTCATCTGGCCGTAGACCAGGGCGCACTTGGAGCCCTCGCCGCCGCCGTGCTTGTTCACGCCGGACTCGATCATCTCGTGATAGAGGTCGTTGCCCTCGCGGGTCCGCTCGCCGACGCCGGCGAACACCGAATACCCGCCGTG
>JAEUAC010000381.1 GCA_019695455.1 Methylorubrum extorquens
AGGTCGGAGGCCGAGGCCGGAGCGCCGGCTCGCAAGCCGGTCCCCCGCCCCTGGACACCGGCCTTCGCCTGTATGGGCGGCAAGGCAGGCCCACCCGCTCATCCCGACGAAGGTCGGGATCCACGCCCGGCCTGGGTCCCGGTCTGCGTCGGCACGAGCGGCGAGGCGGCAGCGAGGGCCCGACCTACTCCGGAATGGACGTCACGATCACCGAGCCCCGGCGGTCGATCGACAGCCCGAGCTTTCCGGATTTCAGCGCCAGGGCCTGCTGGCCGAAGAGGTCGCGGCGCCAGCCGGCGAGCGCAGGCACGTCGGCGGTGTCGGAATCCGCGATGGCCTCGAGGTCGTCCACGCTCGCGATCACCTTCGGGGCGACCTTCTCGCGGTCCGCGACGGCGCGCAGCAGGACCTTCAGGAGCTCGACGACGGCGCCGTGCCCGCCGGACCGGCCGCGGCTCCGCTCCGGCATGTCGACCGTCGCGGGGTCGCGCTCCATGCCGCGCTCGACGGCGGCGAGGATGTCCTGCCCCGTGCGCGAGCGCTCGAACCCGTTCGGGATCGAGCGCAGCCGCCCGAGGGCCTCGACGCTGCGAGGCGCCGAGACGGCGATGTCGATGACGGCCTCGTCCTTCAGGATGCGGCCGCGCGGCACGTCGCGCGTCTGCGCCTCCTTCTCCCGCCAGGCCGCGACCTCCATGAGGACCGCGATCTCCTTCGGCTTCCGCATCCGGCCGGACAGGCGCATCCAGGCCCGCGCCGGATCGTTGCGATAGGTGTCGGGCGAGGTGAGCACCGTCATCTCGTCCGCCAGCCAGGCGGTCCGGCCGGTCTCCTCGAGCTCGGCCTTCAGCTTCTCGTAGACGGTGACGAGATGCGTGACGTCGGAGGCCGCGTAGGCGAGCTGCGCCTCAGAGAGCGGCCGCCGCGACCAGTCCGTGAACCGCGAGGACTTGTCGATGCGGGCCTTCGCGAGGTCGTTGGCGAGCTGCTCGTAGGAGACGCTGTCGCCGTAGCCGCAGACCATGGCGGCGACCTGCGTGTCGAAGAGCGGCGTCGGGATGCACTCGCCCATGTTCCAGATGATCTCGACGTCCTGCCGGGCCGAGTGGAACACCTTCACGATCTCCTCGTCCTCCATGAGGTCGAGGAAGGGCTCGAGGTCGAGCCCCGGGGCGAGCGGATCGACCATGATGGCGTCGATGCCGGGCCCGGCGATCTGGATCAGGCAGAGGCGCGAGTAATACGTCGTCTCGCGCATGAACTCGGTGTCGACGGTGCAGAAGGGCACGTCGAGAAGCCGGTCGAGCGCATCTTCGAGCGCCTCGGTCGTCGTGATCAGATCCATGGCTGTCCGCTATAGCGGACGCGGAATGTCTCCGCGACAAAATCGTGTCGGCCGTTCGCGACCGTGATCGGGCACGGTCAGGCGCCCTCGCGATCGACCACGACGGCCCGTGCCCGCGCGTCCCGGCTCGCCTTGCAGGGGCAGGTTATCTCGGTCTCCACGTCGCGCGTCCGCAGCGTCACGGCGCCGGGCGCCCGGCCGAGGACCAGGAACGACGCCGCCGTGCAGACGACCAGGATGAGGGAACGCGCGAGAAGGAAGACCATCGCCGGTACTCGTGACGGCGGCGGAGGTAGCTTCCGGTTCGTCAACGGAACCCTGACAATTTGAGTTACCGATCGCGACCAGCCGCCGCGGCGATCCGTTAAGCATGCCGCCGCCTTGGCGCGTCGGGGGCGAGCCCGTAAGAGCACCGGCATGGCGGTTCCTGTCCGAGGCGGTGCGGATTACGACGTGGCGATCCTCGGCGGCGGCCTCGCCGGGCTGAGCCTCGCCGTCCGGCTCGCCGCCCGGCCCGACCTCCGCGTCCTCGTCGTCGAGCCGCGGCCCGCCTACCGCCGCGACCGCACCTGGTGCTGCTGGCGGATCCACGACCACCCGTTCGCGGACGCGGTCGCGGGGCGCTGGACGCGCTGGAGCGTGTCCGACGAACGCCGCGGCGCGGTCCTGCGCGGGTCGGAGCGCTATCCCTACGAACTGATCCCGGCCGACCGGGTCTACGAGGCCGCCCGCCGCACCGTCGCGGCCGCGCCCGGGATCGACCTGCGGCTCGGCACGTCGGCCGGCCAGGTGGCCGAGTTCGCGACGCATGTCGCGATCGAGACGGGGGAGGGCACCGTCACGGCGGACCACGTCTTCGACAGCCGCCCGCCGCCCGCCTCGCCGAGCGCGCTGGTGCAGCGCTTCCTCGGCCAGGAGATCGAGACGGACAGGCCCTGCTTCGAGCCGGGCCGGGCGACGCTGATGGACTTCGCCGTGCCGCAGCGGCCGGGCGCGATCCGGTTCATGTACGTCCTGCCGCTGTCGCCGACGGTGGCACTTCTCGAGGACACGTGGTTCGCGCCGGCGGGCCTCGCGGTGCCGGATCCCCGGGCCGCGATCCGCGACTACCTCGGCGCGGTCCACGGCGCCCCCGGCTACCGCGTGCTGTTTGAGGAGGAGGGCGCGATTCCGATGGATCCGGACCTGCAGGCCCCGGAGACGACGGGCCGCGTGGTGCCCATCGGCACGGCCGGCGGGGCCGTGAAGCCGTCCTCCGGCTATGCCTTCCTGGCCGTCCAGCGCATGGCGGACGGCCTCGCGGCGGATCTCGCCGCCGGGCGTCCGCCGGCGCCGCCCCGTCCGCGGAGCCGCACGGCGCGCTGGATGGACGCCGTCTTCCTGTCGGCCCTGCAGGACCGCCCGGAGGAGGGGCCGGCGATCTTCCACGCTCTGTTCCGGCGCTGCCGCCCGGAGCCCCTGATCCGCTTCCTGAACGATCTCGCGAGCCCGGCCGACATCGCGGAGGTCGTGGCCGCGACCCCGAAATGGGCCATGATGGCCGCCGCCGCCCGGGTCGCGATTAGGCGGTGATCGTGGCCGCCTGACGGATGCGGACCCGCTCGCGATGGGCCGTGTAGAGCCCGGACGCGATGATCACGGCCGACCCGAGCACCGTCCAGCCGTCGGGCGCGTTGCCGAAGACGAAGAAGCCGAGGAGCCCCGACCAGACGAGCTGGACGTAGGAGATCGGCGCCAGCACCGAAACGGCCGCGAGCCGGTAGGCCTTCACGATCAGGAACTGGGCCGAGGTCGACGCGACCGCCATGGCGGCCGCGAGACCGATCTCGGCGCCGGTCGGCGTGCGCCATTCGAACGGAACGAACGCGCTGAGGACCACGAGCCCGATCCCGGCCGACCAGGCCATCGTCGTGCCGGGGCCGTCCGCGAGCGCGATCTTGCGCGTCATGATCATGCCGAGCGCCCAGGCGACGGCGGAGAGGAGCGGCAGGAGCGCGACCGCGCCGTAGCTGCCGCTGCCCGGCCGCACCACGATCAGCACGCCCGCGAGCCCCACGAGCACGGCCGCCCACCGCCGCGGGCCGACGCGCTCGCGCAGGAGCGGCACCGACAGGGCCGTCACGAAGAGCGGCGCCGCGAACGCGATGGCCGCGGCGGAGGCGAGCGGCAGGAAGTGCAGGCCCGCGATGAAGAAGCAGGCGGAGCCGAGGAGCCCGAACGTCCGCAGGACCTGGAAGGCGGGTGCGTTGGAGCGCAGCAGCCGCGGGCCCTTCACGACGACGACGGGCAGCATGATGAGCGCGAAGCCGACCCACCGCATCCAGGCGATCTGGAGCGCCGGCAGGGCCGCGCCGAGATACTTGGCGAGAGCGTCCGAGATCGAGAACAAGGCCATCGCGGCGATCACCAGGAGGATCGCCCGCAGCGGATCGTCGCCCGTCGGCGGCCGGGAGGCGGCGCGCGGGTCGGCGAGGAGCGGCGGGGTGGCGAGCGAGGCGGCGGGCGGCACGGATTCGAATCGGAGGTGTCGTCGATATCGCAGGATCGTGAGGGCGTCCCGGCCCGCGCCGGCCGGCAGCCATGCCGAAGACGCGGCCGGACGGATTGGATCGCCGGGTGCGCGGGAGTAGGTGAGGCGCCTCGTCCCTGAGGAGCGCTGCTTGGACCTCGAGAGCTTCCGCCGCTGGTCGCACCACGCGGCCGATTGGTCGGCCGACTACCTGACGCATGTCGGCGAGGCGCCGGTCCGGGCGCCGGTCGAGCCCGGCTCGATCTACCGCCAGATCCCCGGCGCCCCGCCCGATGCCGGGGAGGCCATGGAGGCGATCTTCGCCGATCTCGACCGGATCGTCATGCCGGGCATCACCCACTGGCAGCACCCGCGGTTCTTCGCCTACTTCCCGGCGAATGCGAGCCCGCCCTCGATCGTCGCCGAGCAGGTGACGGCCGCGATCGCCGCGCAATGCATGCTCTGGCAGACCTCGCCGGCCGCGACCGAGCTCGAGACCCGCATGATGGAATGGCTGCGGGCCATGATCGGGCTGCCGGAGACCTTCGCGGGCGTGATCCAGGATTCCGCCTCGGGCGCGACGCTCGCGGCGCTGCTCACGGCGCGCGAGCGTGCCACCGGCATGAAGGCCAACGCGGACGGGCTCGCCGGCGGGCCGGTTCTCCGCGTCTACTCGTCCGCGCAGGTCCATTCCTCGGTCGACAAGGCCGTCCGGATCGCCGGCTTCGGCGACCGCAACCTCGTCCGCATCCCGACGGGCGGGCCGCTGCACGGCATGGACGTCGCGGCGCTGTCGCGGGCGATCGAGGCGGACCTGGCGGCGGGGCTGAAGCCCGCCGCGATCGTGGCGGCTCTCGGCGGCACCTCCATCGGCGCCTGCGACGACATCGCGGCCGTGGCGGCGCTCGCGAAGCGGCACGGCATCTTCCTGCACGTGGACGCGGCCTGGGCCGGTTCGGCCATGATCTGTCCCGAGTTCCGCCACCTGATGGCGGGCGCCGAGGAGGCGGACAGCTTCGTCTTCAATCCGCACAAGTGGCTGTTCACGAACTTCGACTGCTCGGCTCACTTCATCCGGGATCCGAAGGCCCTCACCGACACCCTCGGCATCCGGCCGCCCTTCCTGCGGACGCTCGGACAGGAAGGCTTCGTCGATTACAACGAGTGGTCCGTCCCGCTCGGCCGGCGTTTCCGGGCCCTGAAGCTCTGGTTCGTGATCCGGTCCTACGGAGTTGAGACCCTGCGCGACATGGTCCGCGCCCACGTGGCCTGGGCGGTCGAACTGGCCGATCGCATCGCGGCCGAGCCCGGCTTCGAGATCGTCACCGCGCCCGTCCTGTCGCTGTTCACCTTCCGCTTCTGTCCGCCCGGCACGACGGAGGAGGAGCGCGATCGGCTGAACGCCCGGCTCGTCGAGGCCCTGAACGCCGACGGTCGCATCTACCTCACGCAGACCCAGCATGGCGGACGCTTCGTGATCCGCTTCCAGGTGGGCGCCACCATGACGACGCGCGACGACGTCCTCGGCGCGCTCGACGTGATCCGCGAGATCGCCGGGCGGCTGGCGTGAGGATGGTCCGAGTGCTCGCCGCGCGTAGGCCGACGGCGAGCCATGGGCGGAGGCGACCAGCTTCGGGCACCGCGCCCTAGCGGCGTGCGGGCGTCCCGCGGCGACGCGTTCGGACGCGTCCCCGGCGGCCTGATCCCCGCGGGGCGATTTGCCTTGCTCGGGTCGGGCAGGGCAGAGCGTCCGCATCGCGGAGCCTGCCCATGCCGACCCTCGTTATCGCCAACAAGACCTACTCGTCGTGGTCGCTCCGACCCTGGCTCATGCTGAAGGAGCTCGGCGTCGCCTTCGACGAGGTGATGGTGCCGCTCGACGATCCGGCGACGGGCGAGACGCTGCGCCGCTACTCTCCGGCCGCCAAGGCGCCGACCTACATCGACGGCGAGACGACCGTCTGGGATTCGCTCGCCATCATGGAATACCTGTCGGAGCGCTACGGGCTCGGACGGGTGTGGCCGGCGGAACCCGCGCCGCGGGTGCTCGCCCGCTGTCTCTCGGCGGAGATGCATGCGGGGTTCGGGGCGCTGCGCTCGACCTGTCCGATGAACCTCGGCAAGCATTACGCGTACCGGGACCGGGGGGAAGGCGTCGCCCGGGACGTCGCCCGGATCGTCGCCGCCTGGCGCGACGCCCGCGCCCGCTTCGGCCGGGGCGGGCCCTTCCTCTTCGGCGCCTTCACGGCCGCCGACGCCATGTACGCGCCCGTCGTCACGCGCCTCGACACCTACGGCTTCGCCGTCGATCCCGACATCCGCGCCTACATGGACGCGATCCTCGGCCTCGCATCCTTCCGGGACTGGCGGGAGGCGGCGCTCGCCGAGACGTGGTCGGTGCGTGCCGACGAGGTGGACGAGGTGCCGCTCGTCGATCACCGCGCCCGCACCTGAGCGGTGGACAGCGCGGCCGGGCCACGCCAAGAGCGAGGCCCGGTGCGACGCCGAGAGCGACCGGCAGGGAGCCACCCCCGTGAACGCCATGAACACGCATTACCCCGATCCGACGCTGGTGGAGCCCGTCGCCCGGCACACGCTGTCGATCATCGTCGACAACGAGCCCGGCGTGCTCGCCCGCATCGCGGGGCTGTTCTCGGGGCGCGGCTACAACATCGAGAGCCTGACCGTGTCGGAGACCGAGCACGAGAAGCACGTCTCGCGCATCACGGTGGTCACCTCGGGCACGAACGCCATCCTGCAGCAGATCAAGGCGCAGCTCGAGCGGCTGGTCCCGGTCCACAAGGTTGTCGACTATTCGGTCCAGGGGAACGCGATCGAGCGCGAGGTCGCGCTCGTGAAGGTGGTCGGGAAGGGCGAACACCGGCTGGAGGCGATGCGGCTCGCCTCGGCGTTCGGCGCCCGGACGGTGGACGCGACCCTGACCTCCTTCATCTTCGAGCTGACGGGGTCGACCGACGAGGTCGAGCGCTTCATTGGCCTCATGGTGACCGTCGGCCTCGTCGAGGTCTCGCGGACGGGTGTCGCCGCCATGGGTCGCGGCGCGGGCGGATTCTGAGCCGGCCCCGCCCCATCGCCGCCCCATTCAGGCCCGATTAACCATGATGCGGTGCCGGACGGGCCGGTCTCGGGCCTCCGGCGGCCCGAAAGACTTCGTCAAGGTTGACGGAACCTGTCCTTAACACCTCGCGACTAGCCCTGGGCGCATCCCGGGTTGCGTGAAGGAGCTTCGATCAATGTCCGTGTTCTCGCTCGTGAAGGGCGGAGCGGCCCTCAAGGTGGCGGCGGCCCTCTCGCTCGCGCTGTCGATCGCGGCGTGCTCGTCCGACCCGGACAAGCTCGCCGATGGTGCGGGCGGTCTCGGCGGCGCCGGCGGCCCGGGTGGCCGCGGCGGCGTGGGCGGTCCCGCGTCTCCGGGATCCGCTCAGGACTTCGTCGTCAACGTCGGCGACCGCGTGTTCTTCGAGTCCGACTCGTCCGACCTCACCTCGACGGCGACCGCGACGCTCGACCGCCAGGCGCAATGGCTCGGCCGCTACCCGCGCTACGCCTTCCTGGTGGAAGGCCACGCCGACGAGCGCGGTACGCGGGAGTACAACTTCTCGCTCGGCGCGCGCCGCGCGCAGACCGTGCGCGACTACCTCACGTCGCGCGGCGTCGCGTCCTCGCGGATGCGGACCGTGTCCTACGGCAAGGAGCGTCCGGTCGCCGTCTGCAATGACATCTCCTGCTGGTCGCAGAACCGGCGCTCGGTGACGGTGCTCGATGGCGGCGCGGGGTCTTAGTCTCGCGGCGGCGCTTGCGCTGCTCGTCGGGTTCGCGGGCCCGGCCGGCGCGCAGGACGCCTCCGAGCTCGTCGTCCGGCTGAACCGGCTCGAGGGTCAGGTGCGGCAGATGTCGGGCCAGATCGAGCAGCTCCAGTTCGAGAACCGCCAGTCCAAGGAACAGCTGCGGAAGTTCCAGGAGGACGTCGAGTACCGGTTCCAGGAGCGGTCCGGCGGCGCTCGACCGGCGGCCGCGCCGACGGCCCAGCCCGCCCAGACGGCGCCGCGACCGCAGAAGCGGAGCGACGCCTTCGATCCCGATGCGGAGCCGGGCGCGCCGGGCGTCCCGCGCACCCTCGGCTCGGCCGCCCAGGCCGCGCCTCCGGCGGCCGTCGCCGAGGCGGCGCCGCGCCGCC
>JAEUAC010000428.1 GCA_019695455.1 Methylorubrum extorquens
CTCGGCTCTGGCATCGCCGGCATCGCCGGCGGCTCGTTCAGCCTGATCGACAACGACTCGCCGGACCTCGGCCAGGGCTACATCATCGACAGCTTCCTCGTCGTGGTCTTTGGCGGCGTCGGCAACCTCTGGGGCACGCTCGTCGGCGCCATGACGATCGGCATCGCCAACAAGCTGCTGGAGCCCTTCGCGGGCGCCGTGCTCGGCAAGATCGTCCTCCTCGTCTGCGTGATCCTCTTCATCCAGAAGCGTCCGCGGGGGCTGTTCGCCCTCAAGGGCCGGTTCGTGGAATCGTGACGATGATGCCGCATCCGCAGCGCGTCTCCTTGTCCCCTCGCGGGAGAAGGTGGCCCGACGACGTCGGGTCGGATGAGGGGTGCAGCGCGACCGTTCGCGGCGTCGCGCTTCGCCCCCTCACCCGGTCGCCGCGGAGCGCCGACTCGACCTCTCCCGCGAGGGGAGAGGCGGAGGCGCGGCCATGATCACGGACCGCCTCCTCGGCCGCTCCGGCGCGGTGTTCCTCGCGATCGTGCTCGCGGTCGCGGTGCTCGTGCCGCTGTCGAACCTCGCGCTCCCGGCCGGCTCGGCGCTGCGTGTGCCGGACTACATGATGCCGCTGCTGGGCAAGTATCTCTGCTACGCGCTGCTCGCGCTCTCGGTGGATCTCGTCTGGGGCTATGCCGGCATCCTGTCGCTCGGCCACGGCGCCTTCTTCGCGCTCGGCGGCTACGCCATGGGCATGTACCTGATGCGCCAGATCGGCGCGCGCGGCGTCTACGGCAATCCGGTCCTGCCGGATTTCATGGTGTTCCTGAACTACAAGGAGCTGCCCTGGTTCTGGCAGGGCTTCGACCATTTCCCCTTCGCGGCCCTGATGGTGCTGGCGGCGCCCGGCCTCCTCGCCTTCGTGTTCGGCTGGTTCGCGTTCCGGTCGCGGGTCACGGGCGTCTACCTGTCGATCATCACGCAGGCCATGACCTACGCGCTGCTCCTCGCCTTCTTCCGGAACGACATGGGGTTCGGCGGCAACAACGGGCTCACCGACTTCAAGGACATCCTGGGCTTTCCCGTCCAGGCGCAGGGAACGCGGGCGGCGCTCTTCTTCCTGTCGGCGGTGGCGCTCGCGGGCGGGTTCCTCCTCTGCCGGGCGGTCGTCACGTCCAAGCTCGGCAAGGTGCTGGTCGCCATCCGGGACGCGGAAAGCCGCACGCGGTTCATCGGCTACCGCGTCGAGACCTACAAGCTGTTCGTCTGGACGCTCTCGGCCATGCTGGCGGGCGTCGCGGGGGCGCTCTACGTGCCGCAGGTCGGGATCATCAACCCGTCCGAGTTCGCGCCCGCGAGTTCGATCGAGACCGTCATCTGGGTCGCGGTCGGCGGGCGCGGCACGCTCGCCGGGGCGGCGCTCGGCGCGGTCGTCGTCAATGCCGGCAAGACGTGGTTCACGGGCGTCTTCCCGGAGGTCTGGCTGTTCGCGCTCGGGCTCCTGTTCGTGCTCGTCACGCTGCTCCTGCCGAAGGGCATCCTGGGCACGGCCGCCGAATGGTGGACGGGCCGGCGCCGCCCGGCCGTGCGGGACCTCGACGACGAGGACGGCGTCGCCCGCCCGGTCGACGCGCGCGGCGCGCCCGTGCCGGCGGAGTAGGCCCATGATCCTCCCTCCCGCTCATCCCGCCGCAGGCCGGGACCCATCCGCACCCGTCCTGCACGGGCTCCCGGCGTCCGCCGGGACGGGCGGGTGATCGCCATGCAGACGACCACCACGCCCGCGCTCCTGTACCTCGACGCCGTCTCGGTGGTGTTCGACGGATTCCGGGCGCTGAACAATCTCTCCCTCATGATCGGGCCGACCGAGATGAGGGCGATCATCGGCCCGAACGGGGCCGGCAAGACGACCATGATGGACGTCATCACGGGCAAGACCCGGCCGACCGCCGGCCAGGCGACCTTCGAGGGCGGCCGGCACGACCTGACGACGCTCGACGAGGCGACCATCGCCCAGCTCGGGATCGGCCGGAAGTTCCAGACGCCGACCGTGTTCGAGATGCACACGGTCGAGGACAACCTGCGGCTCGCCCTCAAGGCCGACCGGCGCACTTTCCCGACGCTCTTCGCCCGGCGCTCCGCGGCCGAGCGCGAGCGGATCGACGCGCTGCTCGAGCGCATCCGCCTGACGGACAGCCGCCGCCGCCGCGCCGCCGAGCTGTCCCACGGCCAGAAGCAATGGCTCGAGATCGGCATGCTGCTCGCCCAGGAGCCGAAGCTGCTCCTCGTCGACGAGCCGGCCGCCGGCATGACGGACCAGGAGACCGCCGACACGGCCGACCTCCTGCGCGAGATCGCCCGGACGCGGGCCGTCGTCGTCGTCGAGCACGACATGGTCTTCGTGCGCGACCTCGGCGTGAAGGTCACGTGCCTGCACGAGGGCACGGTGCTGGCCGAAGGCTCGCTCGACCAGGTCTCGGCGAACGAGCGCGTCGTCGAAGTGTATCTCGGCCGATGACGGCCAAGGGGCGCGCCCGTCCGTCTCCCCTTGCGGGAGAAGGCGGCCCTCGCGTCGGCGAGGGTCGGACGAGGGAGAAACCGCGACCCTGTCCGTCGTCCCGCCTCCACCCCTCACCCGGGCGCCCGCTGTCGCGGGCCGCTCGGCCTCTCCCGCGAGGGGAGAGGCGGGAGCCAGCATGCTGACCGTCCAGGACATCACGCTCTTCTACGGCGCCGCGCAGGCGCTGCGCGGCGTCTCGGTCGAGGCGAAGCCCGGCGAGGTCACCTGCGTGCTCGGCCGGAACGGGGTCGGCAAGTCGTCGCTGATGCGGGCCATCGTCGGCCACCGGCCGATCGCGGGCGGCTCCATCACGTTCGACGGGCGCGAGATCTCCAGGATGAAGCCCTACGATCGCGCGCGCGGCGGCATCGCCTACGTGCCACAGGGCCGCGAGATCTTTCCCCTGCTCACCGTGCGCGAGAACCTCGAGACCGGCTACGCGCCCGTCGCGCGCCGGGACCGCTTCGTGCCGGACGAGGTCTTCGAGATCTTCCCCGTCCTCAAGTCCATGATGCACCGGCGCGGCGGCGACCTCTCGGGCGGTCAGCAGCAGCAGCTCGCCATCGGGCGCGCGCTCACGACGCGGCCGAAGCTCCTCGTGCTCGACGAGCCGACGGAGGGCATCCAGCCCTCCATCATCAAGGACATCGGCCGGGCCATCACGTTCCTGCGCGACCGCGGCGACATGGCGATCCTGCTGGTCGAGCAGTATTTCGAGTTCGCGCGCGAGCTCGCCGACCGGTTCATCGTGATGGAGCGGGGCGAGGTCGTCGTCGCGGGCGGCAAGGCCGAGCTCGAGGGAGACGCCGTGCGGGCCCGCATGGCCATCTGACGGGGCGGGCGCTTCGCCGCGCTGGCTGGGACTCGTCGGCCGTTGTATCCAGACTCGCCGGCGTGGCCCTTCGGAGTGAGCATCGATGGATGTGAAGGATGCGATCGCGGCCGCCAAGTCGTACGTTCGCGAGATCTACGAAGCGGCCGAGCCCATCGCCGACATCAGCCTCGAGGAAGTGGAGTTCGACGGCGGTCAGGATCGCTGGTTGATCACGCTCGAATTCTCCCGTCCCATGAAGGACGGTCTGCGAATGCGCGCGCGCGAGCTGCTCGAAGGCCTGGCGAGCGAGCCTGTTCCGCGCCGTCGGGTCCAGAAGGTCGTCGTCGTGTCCGACAAGGATGGGACCGGCGTCGCCATGAAGAACCGCGAGGCTGCCTGAACACCCATGACGTTCGTATTCCTCGATACGAACCTGCTGATTCTTCTCGTCGTCGGTCGGACCGACCTCGCGTATCTCGCGTCGCACAAGCGGACGAGGCAATTCGACCCGGTCGATCATCGCGTCGTCGAAGCTCTCGTCGCGGCGTATGATGGCCTGGCGACCTCGCCGCATGTTCTCGCAGAGGCATCCAACCTGCTCAGGCAGATCGGAAACCCGGCTCGCGATCGCATCCAGGCGACGTTCCGCCACGTCGTGTCCCTCTGCGACGAGCGGGCGATGTCCGGCGAGGAGGCTTGCGGACGAGAGGAGTTCGTGGCTCTGGGTTTGACGGATGCCGCCATCCTGGCGCTCTGCGATCCCTCTCGGGAGGGGCCCGGTCGCATCGAGTTGCTGACGGCGGACGAGCCGCTCTACAACCGCGCCGTGGCGCTCGGGATCGGGGCGGAGCTCTATCTATGACACTGGTTCGGCGCGACGGTTCGGTCCTCCCGGGAGACGGGGCGCCCTTGATCTCCCGCCGCACGCTCCTCGCCGGAACCGCCGCCCTGGCCGCCGCACCCGCCTTCGCCCAGCTGCCGCCGGGCCCGCCCAAGCTCGGGCCGAACCGGCTCGTCCTCCTCGGCACCAAGGGCGGTCCGGCGATCCGCGGCTACAGCCCGAGCCCGTCGGCGAGCGTGCTCGTCTGGAACGACGTGCCCTACGTGATCGACGCGGGCTACGGCGTCACGTTCAAGCTGACGGACGCCCGCATCCCGCTCGTCGCGCTGCGGCACGTCTTCGTCACCCACCACCATTCCGACCACAACCTCGAGCTCGGGGCCCTCTGCTACAACGCCTGGGCGATCGGCCTGAAGGCGCCCGTGGACGTCTACGCGCCCGAAGGCGTCGAGGCCGTGCTGGACGGATTCATGGCGAGCCAGCGCGCCGACATCGAGACCCGCATGGCGGACGAGGGCCGGCCGGACCTCCGCACCCTGGTGCGGCCGCACGTGGTGCGCGAGGGCGTGGTGTTCGAGCGCGACGGCCTGAAGGTCTCGGCGCTCCGCAACCTGCACCCGCCCGTCGTCGAGAGCTACGCCTACAAGTTCGAGATGCCCGGCCGGACGGTCGTGTTCTCCGGCGACACGGCCTATTTCCCGCCCCTGGCGGATTTCGCGCGCGGGGCCGACATCCTGGTCCACGAGGTCGCCTACGAGCCGGGCCTGGAGGCGCTCGCCGCCCGCAACCCGAACGGCCCGACGCTGCTCGCCCACCTCAAGGCGTCGCACACGATGACGGAGGATGTCGGCCGCATCGCGGCCGCGGCCGGCGTGAAGACGCTCGTCCTCAACCATTTCGTTCCCGCCGACGACCGCTCGCTGACGCCGGAGGTCTGGACGGACAGCGTCCGGAAGACCTTCGCCGGCACCATCGTGGTCGGGCGGGACCTCCTCGAGATCCCGCTTGGCTGACGGCCCGGGGCCGTCCGCGGAGTGGCGCGCGCCGGGTGAGCCGGTGGCGCGCCAGCGCAGCGTCGGGCGCGTCGCGGTCCGGGTGGAGCGGCTCGGCGGAGCCTCGCGGATCATGCGGGTCGCGGAGGCGGGCCCGCTGCGGCTGCGCCTGCCGACGATCCGCGACGGGCCGCCCGAGGGCGTGATCGTCAACAGCGCCGGCGGGCTCGCCTGCGGCGACGACATGGCCGTCGAGGCGGAGATCGGGGAGGGCGCGGCCCTCGTCCTGACGAGCGCGGCCGCCGAGAAGGCCTACCGGTCGACGGGCCCCGTCACCCGGGTCCTCACGCGCCTCGCGGTGGCCGAGGGCGGCTCGGTCGAATGGCTGCCGCAGGAGACCATCCTCTACGATCGCGCCCGCCTCGACCGGCGGCTCGAGGCCGACCTGCACCCGGCCGCCTCGGCGCTGCTCCTCGAGGCGACCGTCTTCGGCCGCGAGGCCCACGGCGAGAGCGTGCGGGAGGGGTCCTTCCGTGACGCGTGGCGCGTGCGGCGCGGCGGCCGGCTCGTCTTCGCCGACAGCGTCCGGCTGGACGGCGCGATCGCGGACAGGCTGGCCCGCCCGGCCGTCGCGGGCGGCAACCGGGCGATGGCGACCCTCGTCCACGTCGCGCCGGACGCCGGGGAGCGGCTGGAGGCCGCGCGCGAGATGCTGGCCGGCGGCACGGCCGAATGCGGCGCCTCCGCCTATGCGGGGCTGCTCGAGGTGCGCTGGCTCGCGCCCTCCATCGGCGCGTTGCATCGCGACGTGGCACGCTTCATGACTGCCTATCGCGGACGGCCGATGCCCCGCGTCTGGTCGACCTGACAGGAGCCCACCGGTGAACCTGACGCCTCGCGAGAAGGACAAGCTCTTGATCGCCATGGCGGCGATCGTGGCGCGCAATCGGCTCGCCCGCGGCGTCAGGCTGAACCATCCGGAGGCCATCGCCCTCATCACGGACTTCGTCGTGGAGGGCGCGCGCGACGGCCGCACGGTGGCGGAGCTGATGGAGGCCGGCGGCGCCGTGCTCACGGCGGATCAGGTCATGGAGGGCGTGCCCGAGATGATCCACGACATCCAGGTCGAGGCGACCTTCCCGGACGGCACGAAGCTCGTCACCGTCCACCATCCGATCCGGGGCGCGGCCTCGGCCGACGTGCCGGGCACCATCACGACGCTGCCGGGCGAGATCGTCTTCAACGAGGGCGCCGTGCGGGTGGCGATCGAGGTCGCCAACACGGGCGACCGGCCGATCCAGGTCGGCTCGCACTACCACTTCTACGAGACCAACCCGGCCCTGCGCTTCGATCGCGACAAGGCGCGCGGCATGCGGCTCGACATCGCGCCCGGAACGGCCGTGCGGTTCGAGCCGGGCGCGACCCGGGAGGTCTCGCTCGTGCCCTATGGCGGGCGCCGCATCGTGCACGGCTTCCGGCAGGACGTGATGGGGCCGCTGTAGGATCGGTCGTCGCGGCGCCGTCACGGCCCCGTCATGGACGGACCGGTAGAGCCCGAATTCATCAGGGCGGGACGCCCCGGAGCGGTCATGGACGCGACGTCAGACAGCGATCGCCCGGACCGGGCGGTGTCCAGGAAGGTGCCCTGCGCCATCACGGGACGGGAGCTGTCGCGCAAGGACCTCGTCCTCCTGGAAGGCGTCCGGCCCGCGCTCGCCGAGCGCATCCGCGTCGACCATCCGGACCTGCCGGACCACGCGCTCGTCAGCCGGGCCGAGGTCGCGCGCTACCGCAACCAGTACGTCGAGGAGTTGCTGCGGGACGAGCACGGCGAATACACCGAGCTCGACCGCCAGGTGGCCGATTCCATCGCCAACCAGGACACGATCTCGGAGAACACCGAGGACGAGTTCGACGAGCACCGGACGCTGGGCGAGAAGCTCTCGGACGGCCTCGCCACCTTCGGCGGGTCATGGGCCTTCCTCGTCTCGTTCGGCGTCGTGCTGGTCGCCTGGATGGCGATCAACGTCGTCCTGGGCGACGCGCGGGCGTTCGACGCCTACCCGTTCATCCTCCTCAACCTCGTCCTCTCCTGCATTGCCGCCATCCAGGCGCCCATCATCATGATGAGCCAGCGCCGCCAGGAGGCGAAGGACCGGCTGCGCTCGCTGAACGACTACCGCGTGAACCTGAAGGCCGAGCTGGAGATCCGGCACCTCCACGAGAAGCTGGACCACCTCGTGACCCGGCAATGGCAGCGCCTCGCCGAGATCCAGCAGATCCAGCTCGAGATCATGCAGGAGAAGCGTCGTCACCGGTGACCCGGTTGCATCGATCCTGACGGCGAAGCATGCTGCCGCGGCGGTCTCCTCGGCCTCGCCCCTCCGGCGGCGCCGTCGACGACGCGATCGGACACGCCTCGGGAGACGAGCGGCTCGATGGCGTCGCCCTCATCGAGGACAGGCTGCGGGGTCAGCCCCGCGCCGTCCCGGATCGCACGGCATCGAGCGCGGCGCCGGTCTCCTGCGTACGGGACGGACCGCCTCCGGCGGAGGCTCCGCTCGGAGCCCCGAACCGGCATGAGGGCTGCAAGGTCTCGGTGTCGTTCGATCGATCGGCGTCGAAGAGCGCCATGTTCGCGAAGGTGTCTTGAACCCATGCCCGCCAACGCCCGCCCG
>JAEUAC010000078.1 GCA_019695455.1 Methylorubrum extorquens
TCCGCGGGCTCGAACATCATGGCCTTGTCGGCCGGGTCGGAGGCCGTGATGGCCGTCGACGGCACCACCCAGACGGAGAGCCCTTCGCCCCGGCGCGTGTAGACGTCGCGCGCGGCCCCGAGGGCGAGCGTCGCGTCGGCCGCATGGAGCGAGCCGACATGCTTGTGCGCCATCCCGTTGCGGGAGCGGATGAACACCTCCCAGAGCGGCGTGTTCGGCGTGGCCATGGTGATCGCTCCTGTCCTCGCGCCTTTTCATTTCCGGACCAGCCCCCTCGTCATGCTGAGGAGGGCCGAAGGCCCGTCTCGAAGCACGCGCGCCCGTCCGTCCCACGTCCTTCGAGACGCCCGCTGCGCGGGCTTCTCAGGATGATGAGGGGCGGGCGAGGCGGCGGGCCTCAGGCCGCCTGCTTCTCGGTTGCGCGGGCGGCGCGCTTGGCCGCGTAGGCGGCGGCCGCCTCGCGGACCCAGGCGCCCTCCTCGTGGGCGGTGCGGCGCGTGGCGAGGCGTTCGGCGTTGCAGGGGCCGTTGCCGGCCAGCACCTGCCGGAACTCCTCCCAGTCGATCGCGCCGTAGCGGTAGGAGCCCGTCTCGTCGTCCCTGACGAGATCCGGGTCGGGCATCGCGAGGCCGAGATACTCGGCCTGGGGCACGGTCGCGTCCACGAACTTCTGGCGCAGCTCGTCGTTCGAGAAGCGCTTGATCTTCCAGGCCGTGGACTGGTCCGAATGCTGGCTCGCGGCGTCCGGCGGGCCGAACATCATCAGGCAGGGCCACCACCAGCGGTTCAGCGCGTCCTGCGCCATGGCCTTCTGGTCGGCCGTGCCGCGCGCCAGCGTCAGCATGATCTCGTAGCCCTGGCGCTGGTGGAAGCTCTCCTCCTTGCAGACGCGGATCATGGCGCGCGCATAGGGGCCGTAGGAGCAGCGGCAGAGGGGGATCTGGTTCATGATCGCGGCGCCGTCGACCAGCCAGCCGATCGCCCCGACATCGGCCCAGGTCAGGGTCGGGTAGTTGAAGATCGACGAGTACTTGGCCTTGCCGGCCAGCATCGCGTCGACCAGCTCCTCGCGGGAGGCGCCCAGCGTCTCGGCGGCGGCGTAGAGGTAGAGCCCGTGGCCGCACTCGTCCTGCACCTTGGCGAGGAGCGCGGCCTTGCGGCGGAGCGTCGGGGCGCGCGTGATCCAGGCCCCCTCCGGCAGCATGCCCACGATCTCGGAATGGGCGTGCTGGGAGATCTGGCGGGTCAGCGTGCGGCGGTAGCCCGCCGGCATCCAGTCGTTCGCCTCGATCCGGTCGTCGGCGTCCACCCGCTCCTGGAAGCGGGCGGCCAGCGCCGCGTCCTCGCCGGCGGGACCACCGGTCTCGGCCGTGTTGAGCGCCTGCGTGTACATGACGGATCCTCCCCTGCCCAATATGTTACAGCTTGTCTTTGAAATCAAGCGCCGTGTAACGCGTTGCGAAGCGGCGCGCGAGGGCCGGGCCGGGCGGCGGCAGCGGGCCGTCCTCCGTGCGGCCGTGACGGTCGAGCCAGGCCTCCGAACCCGGCAGGACCGCGCGGTAGAGCGTGCCGCAGAGGTCCCGAGCCGCGAAGCCGGGCCAGTCCGCCGGCAGCAGCGCGGGCGGGAGCAGCGGGTCGCGCAGGATCACCCGCGGTAATCGTGGATCAGGAGCACGCGCAGGAGGAGGGCGGGCAGCGGGTCGGGCTCCGGCGCCGTGGCGTCCGGCACGGCCCGCAGCAGCGGCCGGTACGTCGCCGCGAAGGCCGCGTAGGACTCCGCGATCGCGGCCAGGCCAGGCCCGGGCGGCGACGGCCGCGAGGTCCGGCGCGGGGCCGGCCGCCGCGAGGCGGAGCCCGGGGCCGGGCGCCTCCGGCCCGGCCGCCGGCGCGATCCAGAGCCCGGGCGACGCCTCCCCGAACCCCGCCGCGCGCCAGGCCGGCGGGTCCGGGGCCGCGGGCCAGTGCAGGGCGAGGGCTCCGTCCCAGGCCGGCGCCGGCGGATCGTAGATGTGCTCCGTCGCGCGGGCGAACACCGCCTCTCCCCGGCCGGACAGCCGGAAGAAGCTCAGCCGTCCGGCGCGGCGCCGCGCGAGCCACCCGTCCGCCACGAGGCGGGAGGCCGCCGTCCGGACGGCGCCGTCGACGATGCCGAGGCCCCCGAGGATCGCCGACAGGGTCGCGAGCCCGACGGAGCCGCCGCGCGGCACGATCGCGTCGCCGTAGACCGTGACGACGACCGACGGGGCGCGGGACTGCTCGGGCCGCCGGGCCGCCACGAGCTCCGCGACCGCGGCCGCGAGACTCACGCCTCCCTCCGATCGAGGGGATCGGCTATGGCCTGTCCGCGAGCCCGCGACCGGGCCCGCCGGAGGAGGCAAGCGCCATGATCGCCCGGCTCGACGAGACGCACGACCCGTCCCTCCGCTCCTGGGTGCCGTCGGCGGACGACCATCCCGACTTCCCGATCCAGAACCTGCCCTTCGGCATCTTCACGCCCCCGTCCGGCGGCGGCCGGCGGGGCGGCGTCGCGATCGGCGACGCCGTCCTCGACCTTGCGGCCGTCGTGGAGCTCGGCCTGCTCGGGCGCGAGGGCGCGGAGGCGGCCGCCGCCACGGACACGGGCACGCTGAACGCCTTCCTGGCGCTCGGCCCCTCCGCCCGTCGGGCGCTGCGGGCCGAACTCTCGGCCCTGCTGCGGGCGGGCGCGCCGGAGCGGACCTTCGTGGCCGGCTGCCTCCACGACGCGGCGGCCTGCCTTCTGCACCTGCCGGCCGCGATCGGCGACTACACGGACTTCTACGCGGGCATCCATCATGCGGAGAATGTCGGCCGCCAGTTCCGGCCCGACAACCCGCTCCTGCCGAACTACAAGCACCTGCCCATCGGCTATCACGGCCGCGCCTCCTCCGTGCGCCCCTCGGGCGAGCCGGTCCGCCGCCCGAACGGGCAGCGCAAGCCGGCCAGCGAGACGGAGCCGTCCTTCGGCCCCTCGCGCAACCTCGATCTCGAGCTGGAGCTCGGGATCTGGATCGGACCCGGCAATCCGCAGGGCGAGCCCGTGCCGATCGCGGCCGCGGCCGACCGCATCGCGGGGTTCTGCCTCCTGAACGACTGGTCGGCACGCGACATCCAGGGCTGGGAATACCAGCCGCTGGGCCCGTTCCTGGCCAAGAGCTTCGCGACCACGATCTCGCCCTGGATCGTGACGCCGGAGGCGATGGCCCCGTTCCGCCTGGCCCTGCCGCCCCGCCCGGCGGGCGATCCCGCGCCCATGCCCTACCTGGACGATCCGGCCGACCGCGAGGCCGGCGCGCTCGACCTCGCCCTCTTCGTCGACCTCGTCACGCCCGGCCTCGTCGCGCAGGGCCTGCCGCCGCACCGGCTCGCCGCCTCGAACGCGCGGCACCTCTACTGGTCGGTCGCCCAGATGGTGGCGCACCACACGGTCGGCGGCTGCAACCTGCGGCCGGGCGACCTCCTCGGCACGGGCACGATCTCGGCGCCGGAGCCCTCGGGCTACGGCTCGCTTCTCGAGATCACGAACGGCGGCCGCCAACCCGTCGCGCTCGCCTCCGGCGAGGAGCGGCGCTTCCTGCAGGACGGCGACGAGATCGTCCTCACCGCCCGGGCCAGCCGGCCGGGCGCGGCGACGATCGGCTTCGGCCCCTGCCGCGCCACGATCCTGCCGGCGCCCGTCTGAGGCCTCCGCCGGTCTCCCCGCCGCCGCCGTCGACCAGGCTCGCGGCGGGGCGGCGCCGCGGGCGAGGCGAGCGCCCGCCGCTCAGGCCTCGCCCGACAGCATCTCCGTCACGATCCGCACGACCTCGGGGCCCTGGAACGGCTTCGGGACGTAGCGGGCGCCCTCCGCGAGGTCGCCCGGGTTCGGCGCGGCCCGTCCCGAGACCACCACGATCGCGCAATCCTCCGATTGCGCCCGCACCATCCGCGACAGCGCGAACCCGTCCGGCCGCCCCGGCATGTGCACGTCCGTGACGACGGCCGCGATGTCCGGCCGGGACCGGAGCGCGTCCAGGGCCTCCTCGCCGTTGGCGGCCTCGATGACCTCGTAGCCGGCATCGGAGAAGAAGTCGGCCGCGAGCATCCGCAGCAACGCCTCGTCGTCCACGACCAGGATCACCGGGGTCGTCGCCATGAAGCCGTCTCCATCTCGTCCCTGCCGGACCAACGAGGCCGGGGCGGACGGGTTCGAGCTCGGCCGCAGACTCTCCGCCCGGCCGGTCGCCGTCGGGCCGCCGCCCCGCAGCGCGGCCGGATCGAGCCCGACCAGCTCGCGGAACCGCTCCGGGTCGGTCGCGCCTTCCGTGTTGACGAGGAGGATGCGCGAGCCCGGCCCGATCCCGAGCGCGTCCCGGGCCGCCGGATCGCGCGCGACCTGGAGCAGTCCGGCGAGACCCGCCCCGCCGCTCTCGCCGGCCACGACGACCGGATCGCCGGCGACGGGCCGGGCGAGGCGGCCCATGGCGGCGACCGCCTCCTCGTCCGCGACGGTCATGAACGCGTCGGCGGCACGCGCCAGGATGCGCCAGGCGACGAGCGAGGGCTCGTAGCATTCGAGCATGGCCATCACGGTCGGCTCGCCGTGGCCGACCTTGGTCGGCCCGCCCGCCTCCAGGGAGGCGAGCAGGCAGGCCGCCCGGTCGGGCTCCACGACGACGAGCCGCGGCCGCGCGGCGCCGAACAGGATCGCGAGATGGCCCGCGAGCGTCGCCGCGATGCCGCCGACCCCCGCCTGGATGAAGACGTGCGTCGGCGCCTCCCGCCCCTGTGCCAGGGCCTCCCGCAGCAGCGCCGTGTAGCCCTGCATGACGAGGCCGGGAATGCGCTCGTAGCCCGGCCACGACGTGTCGGACACGATCGTCCAGCCCCGCGCGCGCGCGACCGAGGCGGCCTCGACGACGGACTCGTCGTAGGTGCCGGCGACCCGCACGATCTCCGCCCCGAAGGCCGCGATGGCGGCGACCCGGGCCGCGCTGACGCCGCCGTGGACGAAGACGAAAGAGCGCGCGCCGACCTGCGCCGCGCCCTGCGCCACCGAGCGCCCGTGGTTGCCGTCCGTCGCGCACGCGAAGGTCATGCCGGCCGCGACCGCCCGCACGGCCGGGTCCGCGAGGTCGGTCGCGTCGAGGTCCCGGCCGAGCGAGCGGCCCGCCTCCTCCAGCACGAGGCGCGCCACCGCGTAGGCGCCGCCCAGCGCCTTGAAGCTGCCGAGCCCGAGCCGCTGCCCCTCGTCCTTCACGAGGAGCGCGCCGATCCCGATCTCCCGCGCGAGGCCCGGCAGCGGCACGAGCGGCGTCGGGGCATGGTCCGGCCGCGCCGCGAGGTGCCGCTGGACGATGTCGGCGCCCGCGACCGACAGCGTCTCGGCGTCGCGCGGATCGAGCGCCGCCCCGTGCAGAGGCAGAAGATTGAGGCGCAGCATGGGTTTGCGACGTCAGGCGAAGGCGAGCTGGACCTTCACGGCCCGGGTCCGGTCCTGCGCCAGCGCGAAGGCGGCGGGCGCCTCCCGGAAGGGCATCGTGGCCGAGAGCGCGGGCTTCACGTCGATGAGGCCGCGGCCCATGAGGTCGACCGCGAGGGCGAATTCCCGGTCGAACCGGAACGTGCCGCGCAGCTGCAGCTCCTTGGCGACGATCAGGTTGACCGGCAGCGTCATCTCGCCGCCGAGCCCGACCTGGACGACGATGCCGCCCGGCCGCATCGCGTCGAGCGCGCCGACCAGCGCCCTCTCGTTGCCCGAGCACTCGAACAGGACGTCGACGCTGCCCTTGTCCGCCCCGTAGGCCGCGAGGGCGTCGGGCTCGGCGGCCGTGTCGACGGCCCGGGTGGCGCCCACGCGACGGGCCACCTCGAGAGGATGGGCCGCGATGTCGGTCGCGACGATCTCGGCGGCGCCGGCATGCCTCGCGGCCAGAATCGTCAGGATGCCGATCGGGCCGCAGCCCGTCACCAGCACGCGCCGGCCCTCGAGCGGGCCCGCCTGCGCGACGGCATGAAGGCAGACGGCGAGCGGCTCGGCCATGGCGGCCTCGCCCATGCCGACGCCGTCCGCGACCGGCACCGCCTGGTCGGCCCGCACCGTCACGCTCTGGCGGAAGCCGCCCTGCACGTGCGGGAACCGCATGGCGCTGCCCATGAAGCGCATGTCGAGGCAGTGACGGCTCAGTCCCTCGCGGCAATAGCGGCACGCGCCGCACGGCCGGCTCGGGTTCACGGCGACGCGGGTGCCCGGCGCCACGCCCGTGACGCCGGCGCCGATCTCGGCGACGGTGCCGGCGATCTCGTGGCCCAGCACCATCGGCTCGCGCACCCGGATCGTGCCGAAGCCGCCATGGTTGAAGTAGTGCATGTCCGATCCGCAGATCCCGCCCGCCGCGATGGCGACCCGGACCTCCCCGGGACCCGGCGCGACGGCCGGGACGGGCTCGATGCGGAGGTCCCTGGGCGCATGGATCACGACGCCGAGCGGGTGGGATTCGGCCATGGCGGACATCTCCTCGGCCCCGCGGCGCGGCTCTCCGGCTCCCGAGCGGGCCGCTCCTCCTAGCCGCCCGCCCGGGGGGTGTCTAACGGGCGGCCCCGCGGCGCTTGCGGCCGGGACGGGCCGCGGCTAGCCAGGGCCACGGGCCCGAGGACCCGAGGGAGAGGAACCATGCCGAAGGGCTATTGGGTGGCGCGCGTCGACGTCCACGACGCCGAATCCTACAAGGACTACGTGGCCGCGAACGGCGCCGCCTTCGCGAAGTTCGGTGGGCGCTTCCTCGTGCGCGGCGGCGCCATGGAGAGCGTCGCCGGGGCGAGCCGGTCGCGCAACGTCGTCCTGGAATTCCCGTCCTACCAGGCCGCGCTCGATTGCTGGAACTCGGCCGAGTACCAGGCCGCCCGCGCCAAGCAGAAGGGCGGGGCGGAGATGGATGCGATCGTCATCGAGGGCTACGAGGGCCCGCAGCCGGCCGCGGCATGAGCCCGCCGGCCGCCCCGATGCGGATCGCGGTCGCGGGCGCGGCCGGCCGCATGGGCCGCATGCTGATCGCCGCGATCGCGGCCGATCCCGCCTGCCGGCTCGCCGCGGCGCTCGAGCGCGCGGGATCGAACGCCCGCGGCCAGGACGCGGGGCGCCTCGCGGGCCTGGAAGCGGCCGGCATCGTCGTGACGGACGACCCGGCGGCCGCGCTGGCGGAGGCCGACGCGCTGCTCGACTTCACGACCCCCGCCTCCACGGTCGCGCTCGCGGAGCTCGCGGCGGAGGGGGGCCTCGTCCACGTCGTCGGGACGACCGGCCTCGCGCCGTCCGATCTCGCCGCGCTCCAGGCGGCCGCCGGCCGGGCGCGGATCGTCCAGTCCGGCAACATGTCGCTCGGCGTGAACCTCCTCGCCGGTCTCGTGAGGCAGGCAGCCCGTGCGCTCGGGCCGGACTGGGACGTCGAGATCGTGGAGATGCACCATCGCATGAAGGTCGACGCGCCCTCCGGCACGGCGCTCCTCCTGGGGGAGGCGGCGGCCGAGGGTCGCGGCATCGAGCTCGCCTCCGGGTCGGAGCGCGGCCGCGACGGCCATACGGGCGCACGCCGCGAGGGCGCGATCGGCTTCGCGAGCCTGCGGGGCGGCACGGTGGTCGGCGACCATGCCGTGATCCTGGCGGGACCGGGCGAACGGATCGAACTCGGCCACCGGGCGGAGGACCGTGGCATCTTCGCGCGCGGCGCCGTCCAGGCCGCGCTGTGGGCGCGCACCCGGCCCCCGGGCTTCTACGGCATGGCGGACGTGCTCGGGCTGTCGCCGGCCTGACCGACCGCGCGCGGTCCGCCGCGATCGGGCCCGCGTCTTGTTTCCGCCCCTTTCGCCCGGTCCACCGGGTGCAGTCTCTCCGGATCGGCTCCCCGTATGCTGCGTGTCGCGACCGCCTGCCTGTCCCTGCTCATCGCAGGCTCCGCCTTCGCGGCCGATCCGGTCTTTCCGCCGGGCTCGCGGATCGGGCTCGTGCCCCCCGACACGATGCAGCTCACGCGCGGCATCTCGGGCTTCTTCGATCCCAAGACGGGCGCCGCGATCGTCCTCATGGAGATGCCGGCCGAGGCCTATCCGGCCATGGCGGCGGGCTTCACGGAGGAGAGCCTGAAGAGCCAGGGCTTCAGCCTGAAGACGCGCGACACCGTGAAGGTCGCGGGCACCGACGCCATCCTCATCCAGGGCGACCAGAAGGACGGCGAGCGCTCCATCCCGAAGACGGTGCTGCTCGCGCCGGAGCAGGGTCTCACGGCGCTCGTGATCGCCCAGCTGCCGCAGGGATCGCCGGATTCCGAGATCGCCCGCATCCGCACGGCCCTGCAGACCGTCTCGATCCGGCCCCCGCTGACGATGGAGCAGCAGGTCGCCTCCCTGCCGTTCCGGATCGCGGACACGGCCGGCTTCCGGCCGCTGCGCGTGATGGCGGGCAATTCCATCCTGTTCACGGATGGGCCGGCCGAGGTCGTCAAGGGCGCCGACCAGCCGATCATGATCGTCGCGCAATCCTACGCGCCCGCGCCGCCGCCGGACGCCCGCGAGAGCTTCGCGCGCCAGGCGCTCGGCACCAACATGCTCCTGAAGGACACGATCTACGAGCGCTCCCAGAGCTTCCGGCAGGGCGGCGCCGATTGGCACGAGATCGTCGCGAAGGCGAAGGACGGCCCGACCGAGCAGCCGGTCGTCATCCTGCAGACCATCCGGTTCGGGCCGGATGGCTACCTGCGGATGGTCGGCATCGTCCGCGAGGACCAGCGGGACGCCGTGATGCCGCGCTTCCGCAAGATGGTGGACAGCGTCGGCGCACGCTGAAGAGGACCGCACGGGCGACGTCGCCGCCGACCCCGCCCCGGGAGCGCCTGGTCGCGGCTCTCCTCGGGGCAGGCCGTGGATACGCCCTCCGGCTAGTGCGCGGTCGCCTGACCGTCGGCCGAGGCCGGCGAGGCCTTGGGGCCACCCTTGGAGACGCCCACCATGGCCGGGCGGAGCACGCGCTCGCCGATGGCGTAGCCGACCTGGACGACCTGCTTGACGGTGCCCGTCGGCACGCTCTCGTCCGGGATCTCGAACATGGCCTGGTGCATGTTGGGATCGAACTTCTGGCCGACCGGGTCGAGGCGCTTCACGCCGTGCCGCTCGAGCGTCTTCAGGAGGTCGCGCTCGGTTAGCTCGATCCCGTCGAGGAGCGCCTTGCCGGGGCCGTCGGACGGGCGCGACTCGGTCGGCATGCTGTCGAGGGCGCGCCGCATGTTGTCGGCCACCGTCAGCATGTCGCGGGCGAAGCTCGTGACCGCGTAGGTGCGGGCGTCGGCGACGTCCCGCTCCGTCCGGCGGCGCAGGTTCTCCATGTCGGCGAGCGACCGGAGGAGGCGCTCCTTCAGGTCGGCCTTCTCGGCCTCGAGAACCGCGATCGGATCGGGTTCGGCCGCCGTTTCGGGAGAGGCCGCGGCGGCGTCCGCCGTCGGCTCGTTCGGATCGCGCGAGGACTCCTCGACACTCATGCTCTGTGCTCGTCCTTGAAGAGTGGGAATTTCACGCCCGATATCGGCCCGAAGCCTAGGCGAATCAAGCGGTTCGCCGTCGGTCAGGCGGCGTCTTCCCCGTCCTGCAGCACGGCCTTGAGGCCGCGCCGGATGGAGGCCTGGCGGGACGGATGCGTGACCTTCGTGCCCGTGAGGTCCGTGACGTAGAACACGTCGGCCGCCCGCTCGCCGAAGGTGGCGACGTGGGCGGAGGCGATGTTGAGGTTCAGCTTCCCCAGCGCGGTCGTCAGCTCGTAGAGCAGGCCCTGCCGGTCGAGCCCCGAGACCTGCACCACCGTGTGGCGCGACGAGAGATCGTTGTCGACGAGGACGTCGGGGCTGACGCGGAACGCCTTCGGCAGGCTCGACGCCGGGCGCCGGTTGCGCACGAGGTCGGCGATCTTCACCTCCCCCTTCAGGGCCTTCTCGATCGAGGCCGCGATGCGCTCGCCCCGCCGCAACTCGTCGGAATCGAGGTCGAAGGCGCGCGACAGGAAGATCGTGTCGAGCGCGAGCCCGTCGGCCGTGGTGAAGATCTGCGCGTCCACGATGTTGCCTCCGGCCGCCGCGCAGGCGCCCGTCACGATGGCGAGGAGGCGCGGGTGGTCCGGCGACATGATGGTCAGCTCGGTCACGCCCTTGAACCGGTCGGACAGGACCTCGGTCGCGACCGACCGGCCGTCCCGCTCGGCCTCGCGGATGAAGCGGGCATGGGCGAGCTGGCGCGACGGCGCCGTCTTCAGCCAGTAGGCGGGGTAGAAGCGTCCCGCATAGGCGTCGAACTCGGCATCCGGCCAGTCCGGCACGGCGTCCCGGAGCCGCAGCCGGGCGGCGCGCGCCCGCTCGGGGCTCAGCCGCTCCGAATGGCCGCCGGACAGCAGGAGCTCCGTCTCGGCGTAGAGCGTGCGCAGCAATTCGCCCTTCCAGCCTGTCCAGACGCCCGGGCCCACGGCCTTGATGTCGGCGATGGTCAGGACCAGGAGGAGCTTCAGGCGCTCGATGGTCTGCACGGTCGCCGCGAAGGTCTCGATCGTCTTCGGATCGGAGAGGTCGCGGCTCTGCGCGACCGTCGACATGACGAGATGGTTCTCCACGAGCCAGGCCGCCGTCTCCGTCTCGGCGGGGTCCAGCCCGAGCCGCGGCCCGAGCTTCCGGGCGATGGCGGCCCCCGCGATCGAGTGGTCCTCGGGCCGGCCCTTGGCGATGTCGTGCAGGAACATGGCGAGGTAGAGCGCCCGCCTGTGGCGGATCGACTTGACGATCGTGTTGGCGAGCGGATGCTCGCCCTCCATCCGCTGGGCGTCGATCTCCGCCAGGACGCCGATGGAGCGGATCAGGTGCTCGTCCACCGTGTAGTGGTGGTACATGTTGAACTGCATCATGGCGACGACGCGCCCGAATTCCGGGATGAACCGGCCGAGCACGCCCGTCTCGTTCATGCGCCGCAGGACGATCTCGGGCGCGTTGCGCGAGGTCAGGATGTCCAGGAACAGCCGGTTGGCCTCCGGATCGCGTCGCAGCTTCGGGCCGATGAGCTTCGCGTTCCGGGCCGCGAGGCGACTCGTGTCCGGGTGGATGGGCATGTTGTGCCGGTCCGCCAGCCAGAACAGCCCCAGCATCATGACGGGGTCCTTCTCGAAGACCTCGTCCGAGCGCACGACGATGCGGTCGTTCTCGACCGTGAACTCCTCGAGCTCCAGCGCCCGCCGGCGACGGAAGGAGCCGAGCATGCGATCGAGGACCGGACGCTGCTTCGCGTGCCGCGCCTCCAGCCCGGCGCAGACCACCGCCACGAGGTCGCCGACGTCCTTCGCGGTCCGGAAATAGGCGCGCATGAAGCGCTCGACCGCCTCCTGCCCCTGCCGGCCCGTGAAGCCGAGGCGGCTCGCGACGACGCGCTGGTTGTCGAAGGTGAGCCGCTCCTCGGCCCGTCCGGTGGCGAAGTGGAGGTGGCAGCGCACCCGCCACAGGAACTCCTCGCAGCGTTCGAAGAGGTCGGCCTCGTCCTGCGTGAACAGGCCCGCCCGCACCAGCTCGCCCGGCGTGCCCACGCGATAGACGTATTTCGTGATCCAGAAGAGCGTGTTCAGGTCGCGGAGCCCGCCCTTGCCGTCCTTGACGTTCGGCTCGACCAGATAGCGCGACTCGCCCGCGCGCCGGACGCGCGTGTCGCGCTCGCGCAGCTTCGAATCGACGAAGGCCGCGGCGGACCCCTTCACGACGTCGCGGTCGAAATGGCGCTCGAGCCGGTCGAAGAGCGAGCGGTCGCCGAGGAGGAAGCGCGCCTCGAGAAGCGCCGTGCGGGTCGTCATGTCGGCCCGCGCCTCGCGGACGCAATCCTCGACCGTGCGGGTCGCGTGACCGACCTTCAGCTTCAGGTCCCAGAGACAATAGAGGATGGCCTCGACGAGGCCCGGGCCTTCCGCGCCCGCGCCGTCCGGCATGAGGAAGAGCAGGTCGACGTCCGACCCGGGCGCCATGGTGCCCCGGCCGTAGCCGCCCGTCGCCACGATGCTGACGCGGCGCGCCCGCCCGGCGGCCGCCTCGTCGAGGGTGTCGAGATAGGCGTCGTGGATGCGGGCGAGCAGGCGATCGACGCTGGCCGACAGGACGCGCGCGCAGGCGAGCCCGTCGCTGTCGCGCGACAGCCGGCGGTCGGCCTGGCTGCGGTCCGCCTCGAGATCCCGCCGCAGGCTGGGCACGAGGTCGCGCCGGAAGTCGGCCGACGAGGGCGCATCGGCTGGAACGGGACCCGCGACGCGGGCGAGGGCAGGGATCGTCATGGTGGGTCCGGCGCGCTCGGGACCTGTAGCATCCCGAGGCCGTAACGGCACGTCGGACGTCGCACGTCGTTTGACGTATCGAACGCTGCGTTCTACAGAACGGACGATCCCGTTCAGCATACCGTGGGAAGGCCCATGATGTCCGTACGCCGTCGAACAATCCTGGCCGTCATGACGCTCGGCGCGCTCGGAAGTTCCGCCGTCCTGGCGGCGCCGCGGGAGATCCGCATCGACTACGCGACCTACAATCCCGTCAGCCTCGTGCTGAAGGAGAAGCGCTTCCTCGAGGACGAGCTCGCGGCCGACAGGATCGGCGTGCGCTGGGTCCAGAGCCTCGGCTCGAACAAGGCGCTCGAATTCCTGAATGCGGGCTCGATCGATTTCGGTTCGACGGCCGGGGCGGCGGCCCTCATCGGCCGCATCAACGGCAACCCCATCCGCTCGATCGCCGTCTATTCGCGGCCGGAATGGACCGCGCTCGTCACCCGCAAGGGCTAGGGCGTCGCGACGGTCGCAGATCTCAAGGGCCGGCGCGTGGCCGTGACGCGCGGGACGGACCCGCACATCTTCCTCGTCCGGGCGCTCGCCGAGGCCGGCCTGAGGGAGCGGGACGTGAAGCTCGTGCTGCTCCAGCACCCGGATGGCCGCACGGCCCTGGAGCGGGGCGACGTGGATGCGTGGGCGGGCCTCGATCCGATCATGGCGGCCGCGGAGGTCGAGGGCGGGGCGGTGCTCTTCCACCGCGACGCGGCGGCGAACACCTGGGGCATCCTGAACGTCCGCGAGGACTTCGCGACGCAGGAGCCGGCGCTCGTGCGGCGCGTCCTCAAGGCCTACGAGGCGGCGCGCCTCTGGGCGCGTGCCAATCCGGCCGAGCTGAAGCGAATCATGGGGGCGGCGACCGGCCTGCCGGAGGCCGTCATCGACCGGCAGCTCGCCCGGACGGACCTCGGGCAGTCCGCGATCGGCGCCCCGCAGCGCGAGACGATCCTCAAGGCGGGCCTGGCCCTGAAGGAGGCGGGCGTGCTGCCGGCGGACACGTCCGTCGAAGGCGCGCTCGACGCGCTGATCGATCCGAGCTTCGCGCCGGCGGCCGCGCAGTGAGCGACGCGGCCCTGGCGGCGTCCGGCCCCCGGGGGGCGGCCGCGCCCGAGCGCGACGGGGCGCGGCGCGGTCTCGGTGCGCCGCCGCTCTGGCTGCTCGGCTTCGTCCTGCCGGTGGCGGTCGCGCTCCTCTGGGAGGCGGCGGTTCGGCTCGGCGTCGCGCAGGGCCGCCTCGTGCCGCCGCCGAGCCGGGTCGGCGCGACGCTGGGGGCGCTCTGGACCAGCGGCGACCTTCAGGTGCACGCCGCCGCGACGCTCTGGCGGGTCGCCGTGGGGTTCGGGCTCGGCGCGGCGGCCGGCCTCGCGCTCGGCGCCCTGTCGGGCGCGAGCCGCCTGTCGCGCGCGCTGCTCGACCCGACCCTGCAGGCGCTCCGGTCCATCCCGTCGATCGCCTGGGTGCCGCTCTTCATCCTCTGGCTCGGCATCTTCGAGGCCTCGAAGGTCGCCCTGATCGCGGTCGGCGTGTTTTTCCCCGTCTATCTCGGCGTCGCGGGCGCGATCCTGTCGGTCGACCGCAAGCTCGTCGAGGTCGGCCGCGCCTTCCGCCTGTCGGCGCTCGCGACCCTGCGGCGCATCCTCGTGCCGGCCATCCTGCCGGAAACCGTGACGGCGCTCCGGTCGGGGCTCGGCCTCGGCTTCATGTTCGTCGTCGCGGCCGAGTTCATGGGCGCCTCCGAGGGGCTCGGCTACCTGCTCGTGGACGGGCAGCAGATGGGAAAGCCGGACGCGATACTGGCCGCCATCCTGTGCTTCGCGGTGCTCGGCAAGGCCTGCGACGCACTCCTCGTGGCCGCGACCCGACCGCTGCTGCGCTGCCAGGACGTCGCCCGGGACCGGCTCTGATGCTCCGCCTCGATCGGATCGGCAAGACCTACGCCGACGGCACGGCCGCGCTCGACGACGTGACCCTCGAGGTCAGGGCGGGCGAGATCGTCGCGATCGTGGGCGGGTCGGGCTGCGGGAAGACCACGCTGCTGCGCCTGCTCGCGGGGCTCGACCGGGCGAGCCGCGGCACCGTCTCCCTCGACGGGGATCCCGTCCGCGAGCCGCATCCCGGCATCGGCATCGTCTTCCAGGAGCCGCGCCTCCTGCCCTGGTACGACGTCGCCGGCAACGTGGGGTTCGGCATCGCGCACCTGCCGCCCGCTCTCCGGCGCGAGAAGGTCCTGCACGCGCTCGATCTCGTCGGGCTCGCCGACCAGGCGAAGCGCTGGCCGCGCGAACTGTCCGGCGGCCAGCAGCAGCGCGTCTCCATCGCGCGGGCCTTCGTGACCGACCCGCGCGTCCTCCTCCTCGACGAGCCCTTCTCGGCGCTCGACGCGCTGACGCGGAGCAGCCTGCACGGCCACCTGTACCGCCTGTGGCAGGAGAGCCGGCCGACCGTGCTCCTCGTCACGCACGAGGTGTCGGAGGCCGTCGCGCTCGCCGACCGGGTGGTCGTGATGCGGCCGAAGCCCGGCCGGATCGACGACGAGGTGACGCTCGAACTCGCCCGGCCCCGCCGCGCCGCGAGCCCGGGCTTCGAGGCCGCGCAACGGCGCATCATGACGGCCCTCGACCGATCGCTCGCGCCGCGCGAGAACGAGGCGGAACGCGGCCGGGCCGAGCCCGCGACCGCCTGGTGGTAGGAGACATTTCCATGGACGCAGCCGCCCTGAAGACGATGCAGGCCCCGATCAAGGCCCGATATCGCGACGCCCCCGACGACGCCGTCGTGACGCTCCGCGCCCGCGGAACGCTCGACGACGCGTCGATCGCCTGCAAGGTCGAGACGGGGCGGGCGCTGGCCGTCGCGGGCCTTCATCCAGCGACGGGCGGCTCGGGCGCGGAACTCTGCTCGGGGGACATGCTGCTGGAGGCGCTGGTCGCCTGCGCGGGCGTGACCCTGAAGGCGGTCGCGACCGCGCTCGCCGTTCCCCTGAAGGGCGCGACCGTCACGGCCGAGGGCGACCTCGACTTCCGCGGCACGCTCGGCGTCGACAAGGAGGCGCCCGTCGGCTTCCGGTCCATCCGCCTCGCCTTCGACGTCGAGACCGACGCGCCGCAGGACCAGCTGGACACGCTGCTCAAGCTGACCGAGCGCTACTGCGTCGTGTTCCAGTCGCTGAACGTCAAGCCGGCGCTCGACGTCGCTCTGCGTCGCACCTGACCGGCGGAACCGCCGGGCACGCGGTGCATTGTTGCTCCATCGCGGCGCAGGCTGTCTGAACGCGTGCCCTGGCAGGATTCCGTGCAGATCGCTGATGGAGCCGCCCCGGCGGAGAAGCCGACGGAGCCTCGCAGGGCGCTTCTCCTGTTGAACCGCAAGGCGCGCAGCGGAGGCGTTCCGATCGACGCCGCCCTGCAGACGCTGCACGACGGCGGGATCACGACCGAGGAGCGGTCCTGCGAGGGTGCCGCCGCCATGATCGACACGATCCGGCGGGGCGCGTCCGAGTTCGACATGGCGATCGTGGGCGGCGGCGACGGCACGCTCAACTGCACGGCGCCGGCCTTCGTCGAATCGCAGCTGCCCATGGGCATCCTGCCGCTCGGCACGGCGAACGACCTCGCCCGCACGCTGGGCATCGAGGCCGATCCGGTCGCGGCCGCGCGCGTCATCGTCGCCGGCAACGAGCGCCAGATCGACGTCGGCGAGGTCAACGGCCGATTCTTCTACAACGTCGCCTCGATCGGCTTCTCGGCCGAGCTCGCCCGCGAGCTCACGGCCGAGGCGAAGAAGCGCTGGGGCGTGCTCGGCTACGCCATGGCGAGCGCCCGGATCCTCGTCCGCACCCGCCCGTTCACCGCCTATATCGAGCACGACGGCAAGACCGAGAAGGTCAAGACGGTGCAGATCTCCGTCGGCAACGGCCGCCACTACGGGGGCGGCATGACGGTAGACGAATCGGCCGAGCCGGACGACGGCCGGCTGCACGTCTACTCCCTCGAGATCGACCATTGGTGGCGGCTCGTCGCGCTGGTTCCCGCGCTCCGCCGCGGCACGCTGAAATCCTGGCGGGACGTGCGCACCTTCGAGACCTCCGCCGTCACGATCCGCACGCGCCGCAACCGGTCCGTGAACACGGACGGCGAGCTCACCACGGCCACGCCGGCCGTCTTCCGCGTCATCCCCCAGGCGGTGCGGGTCTACGCGCCGCCCTCATCTCGGAGCATCACGACCTAGCCATGGACAGCCTCATCGCGCTCGCGAGCATGCCGGAAGCATGGGCCGCCCTCGCAACGCTCATCGTCATGGAGGTCGTGCTCGGGATCGACAACCTCATCTTCCTGTCGATCCTGACGAACAAGCTGCCCGAACATCAGCGCGCGAAGGCGCGCTACATCGGCCTCGGTCTCGCGCTGTTCATGCGACTGGGGCTGCTCTTCACCATCACGATCATCATCGGCCTGACGCAGCCCGTCTTCACGATCTGGGGCAACGGCTTCTCGTGGCGCGACCTGATCCTGATCGGCGGCGGCCTGTTCCTCGTCTACAAGGCCACGCGCGAGATCCACGAGAGCGTGGACCCGCACGAGACCGCCGGCTCGGGCGTCGGCGGCGCGACGGCCGCCTTCGGCAGCGTGATCGTGCAGATCATCATCATCGATCTCGTGTTCTCGCTCGACTCGATCATCACGGCCGTCGGGATGACGGAGCACCTGCCCATCATGGTGATCGCGGTCGTCTTCGCGATCGTCGTCATGATCATCGCGGCCGGCCCGCTCGCCGACTTCATCAAGGCGAACCCGACCATCGTGATGCTGGCGCTGTCGTTCCTGCTGATGATCGGCATGGTGCTGATCGCGGACGGGTTCGGCTACCACGTGCCCAAGGGCTACATCTACGCGGCCATGGCCTTCTCGGTGGCGGTCGAGACGCTCAACATGGTGGTGCGGAACGCGAAGTCGCGTCGCGAGCTGCGGACGGAGGGCGGCCGCGGCGAGGCGCCCATCACCCAGCGCGCCCGGGAGGAGATCGCGCGCCGCCCCGGCGCGTGACGGCCGGGCCGCCGTTCCGGCTCGTCCAGGCGCATGCCGGGACGAGCCCGTCCGCTGGCTGGTCGGTCTAGGGAGGAGCCGCCCCTGGGCGCCGGCCTTGGCCGGTGCGGGCGGCGTCGAGGCCGCTACAGGCGATCGCCAGTGGTCGGGTCGAAGAGATGGGTCGCGGCGGGGTCGACCGTCAGGCCCGCGGAGCCGGACGGCGCCTGGCCGGTCGGCACCTGCACCGTGACGGGGGCGCCGCCGACGCGGCCGTGCACGAGCTGGGTCGCGCCCAGCTCCTCCACGAACTCCACCGAGAAGGGCAGACCCTGGCCGGTCGGCCCGAGGCGCAGGTCCTCCGGACGCATGCCGAGCTCGACCGCCGCGCCGGCGCGCGCGCCGTGGGGCCCTGCTTTGCGTAACGGTACGCCGACCACCGAGACGGCCCCGTCCTCCATGGTGGCCGGCATGATGTTCATGGCCGGCGAGCCGAGGAAGCCCGCCACGAAGCGGGTCGCCGGCTTCCGGTAGAGATCGGTCGGCGTGCCGA
>JAEUAC010000082.1 GCA_019695455.1 Methylorubrum extorquens
AAGCCGTGGCAGTTCGGAAGCTGCGATCACATGATGGCGCGGAGCGCCGTGTAGACGCCCGCCTTCGTGAAGGGGAGCGGCGTGTTGACCCCGCCCTCCACCTGCCGGGACGTGCCGGCCCAATCGACCCTGATCTCCTCGTCCTCGACCGTGACGGCGCATTCGAAGACGATCGGGACCGGGTCTTCGCCGAGCCCGTCGAGATGGTCGGTGAACCGGTAGGTGCCGTTCGGGATCTCGCGGATCTCGGCGCGGGTCAGCCGTTCCGTGTAGTCGTGGAGCTCGTCGGCATAGGCCAGGACCTCGTCGACCGAGTAGCGCCGCATCAGCTCGACGAGCCCGCGCCGCGCGGCCCCGCAGGCGGCGATCTGCGCGTTCAGGTCGCCCGTGAGCTGGTCGGGGACGCGGACGTTGAGCCGCAGGATCTCCCACAGCTTCGGATCCGGTCGGCCGCGCTCCTCGAGCTTCAGGAACGGGAATCGGATCCCCTCCTGGATGATCTCCACGGCGCCCAGCGCGTTCGAGCCGGGCACGATGCCGCCCACGTCCGAATGGTGCGCCACCGTGGTGCCCCAGCCGACCAGCCGCCCGTCGAGGACGATCGGCTGGACGATGTAGAAGTCCGGCAGGTGCTGGCCCGCGGCCGCGTAGGGATCGTTGCCGATGAAGGTGTCGCCCTCGTGGATGTCGCCCGCGTAGCGCTCGATCAGGTGCCGCATGGCGTCGTAGAACGAGCCGAGATGCATCGGCGTCGTCACGCCCTGGGCCAGGGTCTGCCCCTGCGGGTCGCAGAGCGCGGTGGAGAAATCCATCGAGTCGCGCACGATCGGCGAATGGGCGGCCCGCATGAGGATCAGGGCCATCTCGTCGGCGATCGTGTCGAAGGCGTTCTTCATCACCTCGAGGCGGATGGGATCGATCTCACGCATGGTCGGAGCTCCCGGCCGGAGGGGTCGCGGCCGCGGCCGGTCCCGGCGCGACGTCCACGGCGATCAGGATGTTGCCGCCCTCGTCGAGCGCGGCCGTGCAGCCGGGCGGCACGATCGTCGTGCCCTCGTATTCCTCGACGATGATCGGGCCGGGCCGGGCCGCCGCCGCGAGGTCGCCGCGCCCGAGGACGGGCGTCTCGCGCAGGCCGAGGTCGCGCCCGAAATAGGCCTGCCGGGTGCGGCCCGCGGGTCCGGGTTCCGGCCGGACGTGGCCGGCGGCGCGATCCTCGCGCGGGACGCGGCCCGTGACGCGGAGGTTCACGATCTCGATCGCGTTCGCGGGCAGCTCGTAGCCGTAGCTCCGCCGGTGCGCCTCGGCGAAGAGGCGCGCGGCGTCGTCGAGGTCGCGCGCGAGGTCGATCTCGAGAAGGAGCTCGAAGGCCTGGCCGGCATAGCGCAGGTCGGCCGAGCGGGTCAGGACCAGCCGCTCGCGGCTCTCGCCGAGCTCGGCGAGGACCTGGTCCTCGATGGCAAGGTAGGCCTCCTCAAGGGCGGGCCGCCGCGCCGCGTCCAGGCGCCGGAGATGGGCGGCCGAGGCGCCCGTCTCGACGTCGGCCGCGAGGAGGCCGAGGGCGCTGAACACGCCCGCGCCCGGCGGCACGACGATGGTCCCGATGCCCAGCGCGCGGGCGAGCGAGACGGCGTGGATGCCGCCGTTGCCGCCGAACGCGAACAGGGTGAACTCGCGCGGGTCGCGGCCCCGGTAGGTGGAGACGCTCTTCACGGCGCGCGTCATCACGGTCGTGACGAGCTCGTGGACGCCGTGGGCCGCCTCCTCGATCGTCAGGCCCAGCGGCCCGGCGACCTTGGCCTCGAGGGCGGCGCGGCTCGCCTCGGCGTTGATCGGCACCGTCCCGCCCGCGAGCGCGCGGGGGTTCAGGTAGCCGAGGACGACGTTGGCGTCCGTCACGGTCGCCTCCGTCCCGCCGGCCTCGTAGCAGGCGGGGCCCGGGACGGCGCCCGCCGAATGCGGCCCGACCTTCAGGGCGCCCGCCTTGTCGATCCAGACGATGGAGCCGCCGCCCGCGCCCACCTCCGAGATGTCGATGACGGGCAGCTTGAGGGCGTAGCCGCCGCCCTTCGAGAGCTTCGACGAGATCGAGATGCCGCCGCCGACCTCGTATTCGTCCGTCCGCGACAGGGTGCCGTTCTCGACGAGCGAGGCCTTGGCCGTGGTGCCGCCCATGTCGAAGGAGATGACGTCGCCGTAGCCCGCCGCGACGCCGCGATGGCGCGCCCCGATCACGCCCGCCGCCGGGCCGCATTCGACGATCTGGGCGGGCCGCCGCATCACGGTGCGGGCGTCCACGATCCCGCCGGCGGAATGCATCATGAAGAGCCGCTCGGGCAGGCCGTCGGCGACGAGCTGGGCCACGAGCGATTCGAGGTAGGTCCGCACCGCCGGGCCGACATAGGCGTTGATGACGGTGGTCGAGGTGCGCTCGTATTCGCGCATCTCCGGCAGGACGTCGACGGACAGCGACACGAAGGCGTCCGGCAGGCGCGCCCGCAGGCGCGCACCGATCGCCTTCTCGTGGGCCGGGTTGGCGTAGGAATGCAGCAGGCAGACCGCGACCGCCTCCACGCCCTGCGCGGCGATCCGCTCGACGACCCGGTCCAGCTCCGCCTCGTCGAGCGGCGTGAGGACGGCGCCGCGGAAATCGAGCCGCTCGGCCACCTCGAAGCGCAGGCGGCGCGGCACGAGGACCGGCGGCTTGCGGTAGAGCTGCTCGTAGAGCCGGGGCATGCGGATGCGGCGCAGCTCCAGCACGTCCCGGAACCCCGCGGTCGTGACGAGGGCCGTGCGGGCGCCCTTGCCCTCCAGGATCGCGTTGGTGGCGACCGTGCAGGCGTGGAGGACCTCGGTGACCTCCTCCACGGCGACGGATTCGGCCGCCAGGATCTGGCGGATCCCCGCCACGACGCC
>JAEUAC010000398.1 GCA_019695455.1 Methylorubrum extorquens
GTCGTCGCGATCGAGACCCGGACCGCCGCGGTCGAGCCGGCCTCCGCCCTGCCGAACGGCCGCTGCCAGGGCATGAGCTGCCTGAAGCGCTACACGCTGCTCGGCGTCGGGTTCTGATCGGCCGCAGGCGCCCGATCGCCGGGGTCCGCTAGCGCCGGGGCGCCGTCGGCTCCGGGCGCGCCGCCGGCTCCGGGCGACCGGCCGTCGTGCCGGCCACGCCCTTGTACCGGTCGAGCCGGACCGAGATCATCGTGTCGAACTTCCCCTTGATCTCGGAGACGCTAAGCGCCTTCGGGCCGCCCTCCCCGGCCGCGTAGAAGATCGACTTGTTGGCCTCGGCCGGCTTCGGCAGGAGCTCCGCGGCCGCCGCGCTCGGCGCCTGGGCGACCCGGTCGAGCAGCTTCTCCGTTCCGTCCGGCCCGAGGAAGTGGAGGAGGTAGATCTCCCCGCCCGAGAGGTTGCGGCCCATCTTCTTCTGGATCCGCAGCGCGTCCCGCTTCAGCATCTCGGCCGTCATGACGGCGGACAGGTAGGCGTCGCGCCGCAGGTCGAGGATGCGGCCGCGCTCGGCCGGATCGAGGCCGGAGGCGGCGGCGAGCTTCGCCTCCCGGTCGAGGCCGTAGGCGGGGCCGAAATCCCGCACCACGCCCAGCCAGGTCCGCTCGATGAACTGGAACAGGCCCGTCGCCGACGAGGTCGACGCCTGCACCTCCGTCGCGAACGAGGATTCCTTGTCCGCGATCGCCATGAGCAGGATCGGGTCCATCTTCACCTGCAGGGCGGCCCGCGTCACCTTCTCGACGAGGTGGCGGCGGATCTTCATGGGCCCGAACGACAGGAGCTCGTCCGGATTGCGCGGCCCCTTGGATTCGAGCTCCCGCGCCAGCGCCTGGTAGGCGGCGAGCTCGGGGCGGGAGCCGGATTTCTGCACGGAGGAGAGGTCGCCCGACAGGATCGACTGCCCGGCATTGTTCGACAGCCGCACCGAGGGCTGCGCCAGCGGCTTCGACTCGCCCGCCGTCCCCCCGTCGCCCGCCGGTGCGAGCCGGATCGAGGGCAGGTGCGGCGCCCCCGCCGAGCCCGGAGCGTCGGCGTCCACGTCGGACACGTCGTAGAGCTGCTTCGCGACGTCGGCCGTGACGAGGATCACGGGCCGGTCGGAGGCGAGCGACAGGATCGCGGTCGCCTGGGCGAGCTCGGGATCCTCCTCCGGCACGCCCGGCACCGCGAGCCAGCCGATCCCCGCGCCGGCCGCCGCGAGCAGCAGGATCGCCGCGAGGCCGACCCAGTGCCACCGCACCTGGTCGGACGCGAGCGCCCGCGCGACGACGGGCGCCGCCGGGACGGCCGGAACGGCTTTGGCGGCCTCGTCCTCGACGACGTCGCGGATGCCGTCGAACCAGTCGACCCCCGTGCCGGCCGCCTCGCCGCCCGTCCGCAGCGCCTCGACGCCGCTCGCGAGCTGCTCCGCCGTGCGGGCATCGAGGCCGAGCGCCGTCCGCAGGTCCCTGGCGCGAAGGCGTTCCCGGCCCGCCGCCATGTAGACGGCCAGGAACCACTCCTTCACGGTCGGCGGCGCCTTGGCGAACGGGGTGCCCAGCAGCGGGTAGGTCTGGAAGCCGCAGGACCGGCAGGCGAAGGAGCGGTGCTTGCCCGCGAGCCGGAAGCCGGCCCGGGCATCGCAGGCCGGACAGGGCGCGTCGCCGCGCTGCAGGCGCAGCACGGCGTCGAGGCAGGTCTCCTCGGTCAGCCGGGCGCTCAGGTCGTCGATGGGGCGCAACGTGCGAAGCCTCGGGACGGCGGCCGGACCGCCGCATGACCGGCGCATTCCATACCGGATCCCGGCCCGGCCCGAAACGGCACGCGCCGCGGCACGCGCCGGCCGTCAGCCGCCGAGCTTGAAATAGCCCGCCGCGACGTTGACGGGCGCGCCGCCGCGGGTCTCCTCCGCCAGCTGGCGGAAGTAGCGGTCCGCCCGCATGGGGGTGCCGGAGCGCAGCGCCGGAAGCGGCCGGTTGCTGGAGACGGCGACGACCAGCTGCGCCTTCTCGGCCTGACCGGAGCCTTCGAGCTTCAGCGAGAAGTCGGCCCGTTCGCCCGAGCGCTTCAGGTAGGGCGAGAGCGAATGGACGAGCCCCTCGGAATCGACCAGCACGACGTCGAGATTGGGATCGCCCCGCGATTCCACGACGCCCTGCAGCTCCTGGCCGCTGCGGATCCTGTCGGCGCGGAGCGTCAGGCGCGGCGGCCGGGTCCCGGCCTGACCGGCCCGGCGGGCCATGAACTCGACGGCCGGGCACTGGTCGCGCGTGATCTGGCGCAGGCTGATCTCCGGCTCGAACCCCATGGCGCGCTGGAACGCCGAATCGAAGGCGATGAAGGGCGACGGCGACGCCCCGAAGGCCTCGATCTTCGCGTCCCGGACGGCGAGCTGCAGCGGCGTGACGTAGAAGCACTCCCCGCCGGCGTAGCCCTGCACGAAGCGCGTGACCTGCTCGACCGACGCGACCGTGCCCGGCGGCAGCGCGGCCGGCTCCGGCTCGATCGCCGGAACCGGGACCGGGACGGGCGGCGGCAGGGCCGCGATCGCGGGCTCGGCCGTCGCGGCGG
>JAEUAC010000017.1 GCA_019695455.1 Methylorubrum extorquens
CCCGCACGACCTCGCGCCGACCTCCTCGTCGGCCGCCCAGCTGGCGCTCGGCGATGCGCTCGCCATGGCGCTGCTCGACAGCCGCGGCTTCTCGGCCAGCGACTTCAAGACCTACCATCCGGGCGGCAACCTCGCGGCGCGGCTGAAGACCGTCGGCCAACTCATGCATGGCGGCGACGAGGTGCCGCTCGTGCCGGTGGGCACGCCCATGTCCGACGTCCTCCTCGTCATCGCGGGCAAGCGCTTCGGCTGCGTCGGCGTCACGGACGCGGACGGCCGGCTCGCCGGCATCGTGACGGACGGCGACCTGCGCCGCCACATGAGCGACGTGCTGCTGGGCGAACGCGTCGAGACCGTGATGACGCCCGACCCGATCACGGTCGGGCCGCGCTTCCTGGCCAACGGCGCGATCGAGATGATGAACCGGATGCGCATCACGACGCTGTTCGTCGTGGAGGAGCGCCGGCCCGTCGGCATCCTCCACCTGCACGACCTGCTGCGCGCCGGCGTCGCCTGACCGAAGGCCGGCCGCGTGCCGCGCCCCGTCCTCGTCTGCTTCGCCGGGATCGCGCTCCTGTCCGTCATGGACGCGGTCATCAAGGAGGCGTTGGCGACGCTGCCCGTGTTCCAGGTGGCCTTCCTGCGCTACGCGGTCGGCTCCTGCTGCATGACGGCGATCGTCGGGGTCGCCCGGCCCGGATGGCCGCGGCCCGACACGGTGCGGGCCAACGCCGTGCGGGCGCTGCTGGTCGTCGTGACGGCGACCTGCTTCTTCTACGGCATCGGCGTCCTGCCCCTCGCGGAGGCGCTGCTGCTCTCGTTCATGTCGCCCTTCTTCACGGCCGTGCTCGCCGCGATGCTGCTCGGGGAGAAGCTCGGCGCCCGCACCTTCGGGGCGATCGCGGCCGGGTTCGCGGGCGTCGCCGTCATCGTGGCGGGCTCTCACGGCGGGGAAGGCGCCGGCCGGGCCGCCGCCCCGATCCTGGGCGCGATGGCCGTCCTCCTGTCGGCGCTCACCTACTCGGCCTCGAACGTGCTCCTGCGGGCCCGGGCCCAGCGCGACCCGCTGCTCCACATCGTCCTGATCCAGAACGTCGCACCCGCCCTGATCCTGGCCGTGCCGGCCGCGCTGGTCTGGACCGCGCCGTCGCTCCGGGAGGGGCTGCTCCTCCTCGCGATCGGGACGCTCGGGGTCGCGGGGCATCTCTGCCTCGCCCGCGCCTATGCGGGCGCGGAGGCGAGCCGGCTCGCGCCGCTCGACTACACGGCGCTGATCTGGGCGCTCGGCCTCGGCTTCTTCGCCTTCGGCGAGATCCCGACGCCCTGGGCGGCGGCGGGCGCCTCCCTCATCTTCGCGGGCGTGCTGATCGGGGCCCGCAAGGCCTGATCGACGCCGCGCGCTTGGTCCTTCGGCGGGGTTGGCGCGGGCTCCCGGGCCCGCTACGGGCGGGGGAGGGACGAGGAGACGGCCGGGTGTTCTACCGCGAAGCGGGCCAGTTCAAGACGAGCTACGCGGCCGACGCCGCCGTGTTTCCGCTCCGCGAGGACCGGATCGGCCTCGCGGCGATCCTGTTCGTCGCCCTCGTCGTCATCCCGTTCACGGGGTCGCCCTTCCTCCTGAACGTCGTGATGGTGCCGTTCCTGGTCTTCGCGCTCGCGTCGATCGGGCTCAACATCCTCGTCGGCTACACGGGCCTCCTGTCGCTCGGCACCGCCGGCTTCATGGGGGTGGGCGCCTACGCCTGCTACAAGCTCACGACGGTGTTCCCGGGCGTGAACCTGATCGTCTGGATCCTGTGCTCGGGCTTCTTCTCGGCCGCGATCGGCGTGATGTTCGGCCTGCCATCGCTGCGCATCAAGGGCTTCTACCTGGCTGTCGCGACGCTGGCGGCCCAGTTCTTCCTGCTCTGGAGCTTCACGCGCATCCCGTGGCTCGTGAACTACAACGTGTCGGGCGCCATCGAGGTGCCGACGCGGACGCTCTTCGGCACGCCCATCACGGGGCCGAGCGCGACGCCCGAGATCCGCTACTTCGTGACCTTCGGCATCGTGGCCCTCCTGACGCTGGTCGCCTCGAACCTCGTCCACGGGCGCATCGGGCGGACCTGGATGGCGGTGCGCGACATGGACATCGCGGCCGAGCTGATCGGCATCCGGCTCTACCGGACCAAGCTCCTCGCCTTCGCGGTCTCGTCCTACTTCTGCGGCGTCGCCGGCGCCCTGATGGTGTTCCTCTGGTACGGCTCGGCCGAGCCCGAGGTGTTCGGGATCGACCAGTCCTTCCTCATCCTCTTCATGGTGATCATCGGCGGGCTGGGCTCGCTCGTCGGCTCGTTCCTCGGCGCGGGGCTCATCTACCTGCTGCCGATCGGGCTCCGGGCCTTCCTGCCGGCCATCGGCCTCTCGGTCGCGCCGTCCACGGTCGAGCACCTGCAGTTCCTGATCGTCGGCGCGCTAATCATCGGCTTCCTGATCCTCGAGCCGCACGGGCTCGCCAAGCTCTGGGGCACGGCGAAGCAGAAGCTGAAGGTCTGGCCCTTCCCGTATTAGGGCGCCGTCAGGTGGGCTCCGCCTCCGGCCCGACGGGCTGGACGAGCCGGGCCGCCGCCGCCGGGTCGCGGACGCGGTCGGCGAGGGCGATCGGGCCGACCATCATGGCCAGGAAGTCGTATTCGCCCGGCCGGTCGTTCGCCATCATGAACTGGAAATGCATGCGGAAGGGGCTCCTCAGCATCGTCCGGTAGGTCTTCTCCGACGTGATTTCGGCGAAGCGGGCCGAGCGGATCACCGGATTGACGCAGGCGGCCGGCGCGAGGTCCAGCGGGAGGTCGCGGAGTGGGCTGAACCCGGCCGCGTTCAGCCAGTCCTGCGGCGCCTGGTACTCGACCCACAGGACGTCCGGCTCGCGCATGACGCGGGCGAGGTTCGCGAGGATCTTGCCGGCGCGCCGGTTGAAGGCGGCCACGGGCAGGCTGGTCCCGATGGTGAGAATGGCGAGCGCCGGCCCGCGCCGGCCGAGGTCCGGCGCCCGCTCGAAGGCGCGCGCCACCACCTCCACGGCCATGCCGGCGCCGGACGAATGGCCGAGGACCAGGATCTCGTCCATGTCGCCGGCTTCCGCCACGACCGCCCGCAGCCTGTCGGCGAAGCGCTCGACGCGCGCCTCGTAATCGGGGCGCCGGCCGGCCCCGTGCTGCCAGTTGAACAGCCAATCGTGCAGGAGGTGCCAGACGTAGAGGCGCCCGTAATGCGGCCGGACCGCCCGGATGCCGGCGGCGGCCACCGCGAGCCCCGCCACCCAGCCGATCGGCGCCGGCAGGCCCGCGAGGCGGCCGAGGGCCGCGACGCCCCAGGCGAGGAGCACGGCCCCGATCCCGAGCAGCAGCACCATGACGGCCGGGTAGATCGTGACGCAGGCGAAGACCCAGTTGAACCGGAACAGCCGCGCCGTCAGCCCCGAGGCGAGCGCGTCCGCCATGCTGCCCGCGAGCGGCAGGAGGCAGGCCGGGACCGGCCGCCGGAAGTCGCGGACGACGATGTCGTCCCAGAGCAGGACCTCGAAGGTCGTCTCGGTCCGCCAATCGTCCCGGGCGGCCCGGATCCGCCACGCGACGCCCTCCGGCGTCGGCTCGACGGGCGTGACGGCGCGCTCCGTGAGGCCGAACCGCCGCCCGTAGCGGATCAGCTCCCGCACGAAGAGGGAGCGCGAGCGCGCCTTCGCCTCCGGGTCGTACCCCGGCACGTAGAGGACGTGCCGCCGGCGGACGGGACC
>JAEUAC010000155.1 GCA_019695455.1 Methylorubrum extorquens
CGCGAGGGCGGCGTCCCGGCGGCCCCCGCCACGCCGGCCCATGCGGGCGATTGCTGCACGCTCGGCTGCGGGGCGTCCCCGGCCGGCCCGCCCCCGGCGCGAACGGCCGGCCCGGACGCGGCCGCGCCGTCCCAGGCGATCGTTCACGAGACCGGCCGCGCCTGGGCGAGCCCGCGATCCCGGCCGCGCCAGGCCCGTCTGCCGCGGGGTCCTCCGGCCGTCTGACCGCCAGCGCGACCCCGCCCGTCAGACAACCCGAGAGAAACCCGATGACCCGTCCCCTCCTGCGCGGCGCCTGCGCGGCCGCCCTGTCGCTGTGCTCCGCCGCCGCCCTGGCGCACGCGACGCTCGCCGTCACCGAAGCCGAGCCCGATGCCGCCTACAGGGGCGTGATCCGCGTCGGCCACGGCTGCGCCGGTTCGCCCACGACCGCGATCCGCGTCACCGTCCCGGACGGCGTCGTCGCGGCCCAGCCCATGCCGAAGCCCGGCTGGACCGTCGCGATCGAGACCGGCCCCTATGCGAAGCCCGCCCTGCACCACGGCCGGACGCTGACGGAGGGCGTGCGCGCCATCACGTGGTCCGGCGCGAGCCTGCCCGACGCCTTCTACGACGAGTTCACCTTCGTGGCCCGGATGACGGGCGACCTCGCGGTCGGTTCGGCCGTCCCCTTCCCCATCCTCCAGACCTGCGAGGCGGGGCGGCGCGACTGGGCCGAGATCGCGGCGGCCGGACAGGACCCGCGGAGCCTGAAGGAGCCCGCGCCGCTGGTCCGCATCGTGGCGGGCCCGGCCGCGCGGAGCGCCGGCCCGGCCTCGGTCACGGCCGGGCCGCTCACCATCGAGGCGCCCTGGCTGCGGGCCACGCCCGCCGGCGCGAAGGTCGCGGGCGGCTACCTGCGGATCACGAACCGGGGGCCGGAAGCCGACCGGCTCGTCGGCGCGAGCCTGCCGATCGCGGGCGCGGGCGAGATCCACGAGATGGCGACCCGGGACGGCGTGATGACCATGCGCGAGGTCCCGGGCGGGCTCGAGATCCCGCCCGGCGGCTCCGTCGAGCTGAAGCCCGGCGGCTTCCACGTCATGTTCACGGGGCTGACGGGCGCCGTCCGCGAGGGCGAGCCCCTGACGGGCACGCTGCGCTTCGAGAAGGCCGGCACCGTGACGGTGCGGTTCGGGATCGGCGGTCTCGGCGCCCGGACGGCCCCGGACGAGACGTCGCACCATTGACGGCTCCAGGGCGGGGCTCCCGCGGGATGGTCCCGCCCGACTTGACGGCGCGGCGATCCGGGGCGAGCGTTCCGGCCATCCCCGATCTCCCGACAAGGATCGAACGCGCATGCGACCCGTGAACGCGGCCCGGACAGGAGCCCTCCTCCTGGCCTCCCTCTTCGCCGTGGCGGTCCCGAGACCGGCCGCGGCCTTCCTCGATTCCGGCCCGGTCGCCGATTTCTTCAACGAGCTGAAGCCGCAGAGCATCGGCCGCGAGGTCGTGACCTATCCGGGCAAGGAGGCGCCCGGCACCATCGTCGTCTCCACGTCCCAGCGCCGGCTCTACTACGTGCTGCCGGGCGGCCGGGCCGTGCGCTACGGCGTCGGCGTCGGCCGCAGCGGCTTCTCCTGGGCGGGCGCCAAGACCGTCACCATGAAGAAGGAATGGCCGGATTGGCGCCCGCCGGAGCAGATGCGTCGGCGCGAGCCGGACCTGCCGCGCTTCATGGCGGGCGGCCAGGGCAACCCGCTCGGCGCGCGGGCGCTCTATCTCGGCTCGACGCTGTACCGCATCCACGGCTCGAACGAGGCCGACACGATCGGCACCGCCGTCTCGTCCGGCTGCATCCGCATGACCAACAAGGACGTGGCCGACCTCTACGATCGGGCGCGGGTCGGCACCCGGGTCGTCGTCAGGAACTGAGGCGGCGGCCGATGGCGCGGGCGGTGCCGCTCAGGCGGCGAGGTCCGCCACAACGGCGTCGAGGACCGGGAACCCGGCCGCCGTCACGGCGAGGCGCGCTCCGTCCCGGCCCGTGATCAGGCCGTCGCCCGTGAGGTCCGCGATGCGGCGCGGATCCAGCGCGCGGCCCGAGAACGCGCGGTAGCGCTCCGGGTCGATCCCCTCGCGAAGCCGCAGCCCCATGAGCAGGAACTCGTCCGCGCTCTCCTCCCCCGTGAGGGCCGTCTCCTCCACCAGCCCGTGCCCGTCCCGCTCCACCCGGGCGAGCCACGCCTCCGGGTCGCGCTCCGTCGCGGTCGCGAGGCGCCGTCCGTCCGCGCCCGCGATGCGGCCATGGGCGCCGGGCCCGATGCCCACGTACTCGCCGTAGCGCCAATAGGTCAGGTTGTGGCGCGATTCTGCGCCCGGCCGGGCGTGGTTCGAGATCTCGTAGGCCGGCATGCCGGCCGCCTCGCAGGTCTCCTGCGTGACGTCCCACAGGGCGCGTCCGGTCTCGGCGTCGGGCACGACGAGGCGGCCGGCCGCGTGCAGGCGCTCGAACCAGGTCCCGGGCTCGATGGTGAGCTGGTAGAGCGACAGGTGCTCGGCCGCGAAGCCGATCGCCCGGCGCAGCTCCTGCCGCCACGCCGCGACGTCCTGGTCCGGCCGGGCGTAGATGAGGTCGAACGAGAAGCGATCGAAGGTGCGCCGCGCGACACCCACGGCCGCGAGCGCCTCCGCGGCGCTGTGCAGGCGGCCGAGGCGCCGCAGGTCGCCGTCGTCGAGCGCCTGGACGCCGATGGAGAGACGGTTCACGCCCGCCGCCCGGTAGCCGCGGAACCGCTCCGCCTCGACGGAGGTCGGGTTCGCCTCGAGCGTCACCTCGGCCCCCGGCGCGACCGCCCAGGCCCCGCCGATCGCATCCAGCACCGCCCCGACCGTCTCCGGTCGCATGAGGGACGGCGTGCCGCCGCCGAGGAACACGGACGTGACCACCCGCCCGGGCGTGCGGGCCGCCGCGGCCGCGATCTCCCGCCGGAACGCGGCCGCGAAGCGCGGCTCGTCCACGGCCCCGGCCCGGACGTGGCTGTTGAAGTCGCAATAGGGGCATTTCGACAGGCAGAACGGCCAATGCACGTAGATGCCGAAGCCGGCCGCGCGGGTCGCAGGATCGATCATCCCGCCTCCTACCACGCCGCAAGGCAGCCCGGAGAGGTGGCAGAGCGGTTGAATGCACCGCACTCGAAATGCGGCATGCCTGCAAGGGCATCGGGGGTTCGAATCCCCCCCTCTCCGCCACTTAAAGCTCTTCTGACTTGATCAACTAGACCCTCT
>JAEUAC010000187.1 GCA_019695455.1 Methylorubrum extorquens
CATCACCTTGGACGCGGCCGCGAGCTGCGCCCCGCGCCCGATGACGAGATGGCCCGCGATGGCGGATTGGCCGCCGATCGCGACGCCGTCCTCGATGACGGTCGATCCCGCGATGCCGACCTGCGCGACGATCACGCAATGGCGCCCGATGCGCACGTTGTGGGCGATCTGCACCAGGTTGTCGATCTTGCAGCCGTCGCCGATGACCGTGTCCCGGCCGCTGCCGCGATCCACCGTCGTGTTGGCACCGATCTCGACGTCGTGGCCGATCTCGACCCGGCCGATCTGCGCCACCTTCACGAGGCCGGCTTCGCTCACGGCGAAGCCGAACCCGTCCTGCCCGATGCGGACGCCCGGATGGATGATGACCCGGTCCCCGATCCGGCATCGCGTCAGCGTCGTGCCGGCCCCGATCGAGCCGTCGGCGCCGATCTCGACGTCGGGGCCGAGCACGGCGTTCGAGCCGATCGTCGTGCCGGGCCCGATCGTGACGCCCTCGCCGACCACGGCGCCTGGCCCGAGCAGGACGTCCGGGGCGACGACGGCGCTCGGATGCACGGTCGCGCCGTTCCGGTCCGAGACGGCGCCGACCACGGGGCGGCTGCGCATCAGGTCCGGATGGAGCAGCGCCAGGAGCCTGGCATAGGCGACGTGGGGATTGCCCACCACGAGCGGCACGGTCCCGGCCGGCACGCTGTCCGAGAAGCGCGGCAGCACGAGGCAGGCGGCCGCGCGCGTCTCGCGCAGGGCCTCGAGGTGGCGGGCGCTGTCGAGATAGGCGAGATGCCACGGCTCGGCCGTCTCGAGGCTCGCGCCGCCGAGGATCACGCGGTCGGGATCGCCGGAGGCCGGGAGCGGTGCGCCGACGAGCCCGGCGAGGATCGCGAGGCTCTGTCCCTGGACGGTGGGCTGCATCGGACGGGTACCGGCTGGATCACGGGCGGGACCGATCCCGGGATCCGTCCTGCCGCGACGTTACCGGCGAATTGCAGCGCAAACGAGCCGCGCGTCCTCGCCCGCGTGCGGTGTCGCACGGCACGGCCGCGCCGAAGCTTGACAGTGGACGGCGAGGCGCCGCCGACGCTCAGGTGACCGGGCCGGGATTGAACAGGGCGAGGTCGTTCGCGATTCCCCACCGGTCGGACCACACCTCCGTCCGGCCGCTCGCGACGTCGAGGATGAGGCGGAACAGGGCCCAGCCCGTCTCCTCGATCGAGGCGTGGCCGGTCGCGATGCCGCCCGCGTCGAAGTCGATGAGGTCGCGCCAGCGCCGGGCGAGTTCGGAGCGGGTCGCGACCTTGATGACGGGGGCCGCCGCCAGCCCGTAGGGCGTGCCGCGCCCGGTCGTGAAGACCTGCAGGGTCATGCCGGAGGCGAGCTGCAGCGTGCCGCAGATGAAGTCGCTGGCCGGCGTCGCCGCGAAGACGAGCCCCTTGCGCCGCACCCTCTCGCCCGGGGCCAGCACGTCCACGATCGGGCTCGTGCCGGACTTCGCGATCGAGCCTAGCGACTTCTCGACGATGTTCGCGAGGCCGCCCTTCTTGTTGCCGGGCGTCGTGTTGGCGCTCCGGTCCGCCTCGCCGCGGGCGAGGTACGCGTCGTACCAGGCCATCTCGCGGATCAGCGCGCGCGCGACCTCCCGGTCCGCCGCCCGTCGCGTCAGGAGGTGGATCGCGTCGCGCACCTCCGTCACCTCCGAGAACAGGACGGTCGCGCCCGCCCGCACCAGGAGGTCGGACGCGAAGCCGAGCGCCGGGTTCGCCGTCACGCCCGAGAAGGCGTCGCTGCCCCCGCATTGCAGGCCGACGACGAGATCCGAGACCGGGCAGGTCTCGCGGCGCCGCCGGTTCAGGATCTCGAGCCGCGCCTCGGCGCCGGCCACGATCGCGCCGAAGCCGTCGAAGGCCTCGTCCTGCATGGTGACGACGTCGTCGCCCGGGTCGCGGCCGAGGAGGCGCAGGGGCGAGAGCTTCTCGCAGCCGAGGCTGACGACCAGCACCTCGCCGCCGAAGTTCGGGTTCAGGGCGATGTTGCGGAGCGTGCGGATCGGGATGGCGGCGCCGGGCGCCTCGATGGCGACGCCGCAGCCGTAGCTGTGCGTGAGCGCGACGACGCCGTCGACGTTCGGGTAGCGCGGCAGGAGCTCCGCCCGGATGCGCTTCAGCGCGAACTCGACGGTGCCGGCCACGCATTGCACGCTGGTGGAGATCGCGAGCACGTTCTTCGTGCCGACGCTGCCGTCCGGGTTGCGATAGCCCTCGAACGTGCAGCCCTCGAGCGGCACGGGCGGCAGCGCCGCCGCGTGCTCGACGTCCAGCGCGTCGAGCGGCGGGGCGGCGGGCATCGCGATCCGGCTCTCCTCGACCCATTCGCCGGCCCGGATCGGGCCGGCCGCGTGGCCGATGATCTCGTTGTAGCGCCGGATCTCCCCCTCGGCCGGGATGTCGTCGAGCGCCACCTTGTGGCCCTGCGGGACGCGGTCGCGGAGTTCGAGCCCGTCCGCCAGCCGCGTCCCGGCGGGCAGGCCGCCGTCGTTCGCCACGATGGCGACGTTGTCGCGCGGATCGACCCGGATCAGGCGCGGCGCCTGCAGGTCCGGCACCGACGGCGGCCGCGCGGCGGCTCGTTCCGCGATGGCTCCGTCCATGGATCCCTCCCGTTCCGGTCTCGGCGGCCGCGGTTCTCCGCGCGGCCGGGCCGGGTTCGGCCGCTATATGGCGCGCCGGCAGGGGCGGCAGCAAGGACGAGGCGGGCGCTCGCCGGGCGCCCGGTCCGCCGTCACGGCCGTGCGCCGCCGAGCTCGTCCAGCCGCACCGGATAGGCGTGCGGCCGGGTGGCCAGCATGGCGTCGATGAGGGCCAGCGTTTCGGCCCGGCCGCTGTTCGCGGCCTGCTCGAACGGCGTCCAGGTCTGGTGGAAGTCGAGCGCGGCGAACACGTCGCGGTAGCGGCGCAGCTCCGAGGGCGTGAGCGGCACCCCGCGCACGAAGGCCTTGTGGGCCGAGATCGTCAGGGCGCGTCGCGGATCGGCCGGGTCCAGCTCGAACTTGAGCGCGTCCCCGCAGAACAGGATGCCGCGCGCCCGGTCGTGCAGGACGGCGTGACCGTCGAAATGGCCCGCCGTCACGTGCAGCGCGAGGCCGGGCAGCGGCTCAAGCACGTCGTCGTAGGGCCAGGACACGCGGAGCGCCGCCGACCAGGCGAAGTCGCCGGTCGGCAGGGCGAGTTCGGGATCGAACCGGTCCTGGATCTGCCAGAGCGCGCCGTAGCTGTGGGGATGCGAGGCGGACAGGACGTCCACCCCGCCGCGCCGGGCGATCTCGGCGAGCGCCGCCTCGCTGAACACCGTGCAGCCCTCGAACAGCATCGTGCCGCCCTCGCCCCGGATCAGGTAGGCGGAAGGGCCGATCCCGTTGACGGGGTCGTTCCAGAACTTCGTGATCCCGGGCTCGACCTCCTGCCAGTGGCAGGGGAACTGCGCCTGCGCGTCCGCCTCGCTCCAGAAGCGCCATCCCGTCTGGGGCACCACGTGGCGGGCGTCGAGGCAGAGCGGACAGGAGGGCGGCGGCTCGAAGTGGCGCTGCCACGAGCCGCAATTGTCGCAGAGGAAGGCGGGCAGGTCGAGCGCGCCCGCGAAGGGCAGGTAGCCGGGGCTCATGAAGGGTCCGGGGCGGTCTGGAGACGGAGGGCGGCGTCCGCGAGCGCCGCCCGGCAGCGCGCCGGCACGGCCGGCGACGTGCACTGGATGGTGGGGCTCGGATGCGGCATGCGGAATAGGGCGAGGGCCGGCCGGAGGGCGCGGAGCAGCGGCTCCGCCTCGGCCGCGACCCGTCCGGCCAGCACGCAGGCGACAAGGCGCGGCAGGACGGCGAGGAGCGCCGGCAGCTCGGCGAGGCCGGCCCGGATCTCGCCGCGCCGGGGCGGCCGGTTGGCGGCGCCCGGCGCGTGGATGATCCAGGGCACGACGTTCCAGATCAGGGTGTCGGGGCGGGCGATGCCGGCGCCGGCCAGCATGGCGGCGAGATTGCGGCCGGTCCCGGTCGGGTTGTCGCGCGACACGATCCCGGTCTCGCGGTTGCGCGGGCCCGGCGTCTCGAGGAGCAGCAGCAGCCGCGCCTCGGCCCCGCCGTCGAGCGGGTCCGGGTCCGGCACGGTGCCGTGGCGCTCCCGCAGGGCCGCGAGCACGGGCGCGAACGGCCGGAAGCGGGGCGCATCGAGCCCCGCCCGGCGCGCGGCCCAGTCGATCGGCGTCACGGCAGCGCCGCGCCGCGGAAGCGCTCGGTCGGACCGGCACGCTCCAGCATGGCGTCGAGACCGTCCGGGCCGCCGAACTGGAAGCCGAGCTGGCTCGCATAGGCCCGGCACGCGCTCCGCTTCGCCTCCCGGTCGGCGGGCGCCAGCGCCGCCTCGACCGGCGGAAGCCTGGCGAAGCGGTCGCGGAAGGGCTCGGCCGGGTCCTGCCCGCGCAGGACGTAGGGGAAGTCCCGCCACCAGGCCGTCGGCACGCCCGGCGCGGCGCCGTCGATCGCCTCGATCGCGCGGACGTGGTCGACATGGCCGCCGACGGCCTGCGGGGCGAGCAGGAGCCGCGGCCGCCACCGGCGGCACAGGTCGCCGATCGCGGTCGCGAGAACGGGGCCGATCGCGTCCGACGCGAGGGGGGCGCCGAAGAGGGCCGGGGCGGAGCCGTAGCCCCGGTGGGGCGCCTCCCGGAACGGCAGCCAGACCGGTTCGGCGCCGAGCGCCGCCAGCGCCGCCGCATCCTCGTCCCGGCGGAGCGCCATGTAGTCGACCTCCGGCCCGAGACCCTTGTCCGTCTGGCAGGCGAGCGCGAAGCCGGTCGGGTCGGGCACGCTCGCCGCGAACAGCGTCGCGACGACGACCCGCCAGCCCGCGCCGGCGAGCCGCGCGAGGGTGCCGCCGCACGAGAAGACCGCGTCGTCGAGATGCGGCGAGAGCGCCAGCGCGACGGGCGCGTCAGGCCGGGGGGCGGGCGTCACAGGAGGTGCGGCTCCGCCCGGAACCGGCACGGCGTCATCGGCAGGTCGGGCGCGAAGCCGGCATCGGGCCGCGAGCCCGCGAGGTCGTCGTAGACGCCCATGATGCGCCGCGCCACGACCTCCCAGGAATAGGTGGCCCGGCAATCGGCGAGCGCGGCACGCGCCAGGCGCCGACGGAGCGCGCCGTCGCGGATCAGCCGGTCCAGGACGTCCGCGTGCGCGGCGACGTCCCCCGCCTCCGTGAGGAGCGCCGTCTCGTCGTGGACCAGGCAATCCACGATGCCGACAGAGCGGCAGGAGGCGACGGCGAGCCCCGACGCCATGGCCTCCAGCACGGTGTTGGAGAAGCCCTCCGCGTAGGTCGGCGAGGCGAAGATGTCGGCCTCCCGGTAGAGGGCCGGCACGGCCGCGTAGTCGGCGTAGCCCGTGAAGCGGACGTCCGCGAGCCCGCGCTCGGCCGCCCGCGCCCGGGCGGGCTCGAGATCGGGCCCGATGCCGGAGACGGTCGCCTCCCAGGCCGTGCCGCGCTCCCGCAGCAGCGCCAGCGCGTCCACGAAATCGAGCACACCTTTCCGGCGGTCGACGCGGCCGTGGTAGAGGATGCGGGCCGGATCGGCGGCCTCCCCTACCCGGCCCTCGTCCGCCGGGCGGAAGCGCGCCGTGTCGACCGCGCCCGGCACGATCGTGAAGCGCTCACGCGCCGTGCCGAGCCGGTCGGAGACCTCGTCCACGAAGCTCTCGCCGCCGATCAGCACGGCGCCCGCATGGTCGAGCACCCGTACCATGGCGAGGCGGTGCGTCTCGCAGCACGAGCCGACCCAATGGCCGTCGCCGCCCTGGATCGAGACGACGCAGGGCAGGCCGAGCGCCTGCGCGGCGAGCAGGGTCGCCCAGCCGGTGG
>JAEUAC010000191.1 GCA_019695455.1 Methylorubrum extorquens
ACATCGTCGTGTCGCGCCGCACCGTCCTCGAGGAGAGCCGCGCCGAGCAGCGCTCCGAGCTCGTGGCCAACCTCGAAGAGGGTCAGGTCATCGACGGCGTCGTCAAGAACATCACCGAGTACGGCGCGTTCGTCGACCTCGGCGGGATCGACGGCCTGCTGCACGTCACCGACATGGCCTGGCGCCGCGTCAACCACCCGTCCGAGGTCGTCAACATCGGCCAGACGGTCAAGGTCAAGATCATCAAGATCAACCACGAGACGCACCGCATCTCGCTCGGCATCAAGCAGCTCCTCGCCGATCCGTGGGAGGGCATCGCCGCCCGCTACCCGGAGGGCGCGAAGCTCAAGGGCCGCGTCACGAACATCACCGATTACGGCGCGTTCGTGGAGCTGGAGCCGGGCATCGAGGGCCTGATCCACGTGTCCGAGATGTCGTGGACCAAGAAGAACGTCCATCCCGGCAAGATCGTCTCCACCTCCCAGGAAGTGGAAGTGCAGATCATCGAGGTGGATCCCGTCAAGCGGCGCATCTCGCTCGGCCTCAAGCAGACCCTCCAGAACCCCTGGGAGGCCTTCGCCGAGCAGCATCCGGTCGGGTCCGAGGTCGAGGGCGAGGTCAAGAACAAGACCGAGTTCGGCCTGTTCGTCGGCCTCGACAACGACGTGGACGGCATGGTCCACCTCTCCGACATCGACTGGAACCGCCCCGGCGAACAGGCGATCGAGGACTTCCGCAAGGGCGACATGGTCCGGGCGCAGGTGCTCGACGTCGACGTCGAGAAGGAGCGCATCTCGCTCGGCATCAAGCAGCTCGCCGGCGACCCCTTCGCGGATGCGAGCGACCTGAAGAAGGGTCAGGTCGTCACCTGCGAGGTCATCGAGGTGAAGGATTCCGGCATCGAGGTGAAGATCGTCGACACCGACATGCAGTCCTTCGTCCGCCGGGCCGAGCTGGCGCGCGACCGCGGCGACCAGCGTCCCGAGCGCTTCGCCAAGGGCGAGAAGGTCGATGCCCGCGTGACGATGTTCGACAAGAAGGCGCGCCGCGTCCAGCTGTCCGTGAAGGCGCTGGAAGTGGCCGAGGAGAAGGAGGCGATGGAGAAGTTCGGCTCCTCCAACTCCGGAGCCTCGCTGGGCGACATCCTGGGCGCCGCCCTCAAGAAGACCACCTGACGGAGGGGCGGCCTCCGGGCCGCCGCCACCCCGTTCTCGAGCCCGCGCCGACACCGGCGCGGGCTTTTTCGTGGCCGGTGGATCGCGGCCTTCGTTCACCCTCGGATCGCGTCCCGATTGACGGTCCGAGCCCGGACTCGCAACAGGGAGGGGCGAACGATCGGGTCATGGGGGCCCGGATCCGCTCGCCGGATCTCCACCCATGAAGAAGCTGCTCCTCGCCGCCGTCGCGATCGTCGCGCTGGCGTCCCCCGCGCTCGCCAAGCGCCTCGCCGTCCCGTCCGACGATCCGGCCGTGACGCTCGTCGTCCCGGACAGCTGGACCATGAAGGAGATCGAGTTCGGCCATTCGGCCGTCTCGCCCGACAAGTCGGTCGCCTTCTACGTCGAATACGCGGCCGGCAAGCGCGTGAAGGCCATGACGGACCTCAACAAAGAGTGGCTGAAGGACAACGACATCGTCACGCTCGGCGACGCCGAGGAGCGCGAGCTCGACTTCAACGGCATCAAGGGCTCGGTGCTCAAGTTCAAGGCCAAGGACGAGAACGGCCCCACCAACGTCAACTTCGCCTTCCTGCCGGCCGGCCGCGAGCGCGTCATCATGCTGACGCTCTGGGGCTCGGATGCCGAGCAGGCCAAGAACGACGCCGACATCAACGCGATCCTGGGCAGCATCAAGCCGATCCAGTAGGCCGTCGGGCCTCGCGCCGTCGGGCGACGCCCCGCCGCCGCCCGGCGGCATTGCGCTTCCGGCGCGGGCCTCTAATCTTGCGGGACCCGACCCGGAGGATCCGATGGCGGCGACCTCGCCCCGCCCCAAGACGGAAAGCCAGCGTGCCTTCCACGCCCGCATGCGGGCCCAGGGCCTGAAGCCCGTGACCGTCTGGGTGCCGGATCCGGCCTCGCCGGCCTTCGCGGCGGAAGCGGCCCGGCAGTCGCGCGCGATCGCCGACAGCCCGAGCGAGGCCGAGGACCAGGCCTTCGTCGATTCCATCTCCGAGTTCTGGAACGACGAGTTCTGGGCCGAGACGTGAGGCGAGGTTCGGTCTGGATCGCGTCCGGCAAGGGTGTGTACAGCGCCAAGCCTCGGCCCGTCCTCATCGTCCAGAGCAACCTCTTCCAAGGAACATCGTCTCTGACGATCTGTCCGATCACCAGCAACGAGCTGGAGGCGGGCTTCGCGCGTGTCGAGTTGAGGGTGTCGGCCGGGAGCGGCTTGCGACAGATCTCCTGGGTCATGATCGACAAGACCACGACGATCGCGCGAGCCAGCTTGGCTCAGGAAATCGGGGAACTGTCGATCGACGATCTGGTGGCCGTCAATCGCGCACTCAGGGTCTTTCTGGATCTGGGCTGACTTCCCCTCGGCCGAGATAGGCCGCGAGGTTCCGGCGCACGCGGGCGAGCGGCGTGGGGCCGCTCGCGTCGGGCCGGAAGGGCTCGCCCGTGATCGTCTCGAAGGCCTGCGCGTAGACGGCGCTCGTCTGCTCGATCAGGTCGGCCGGGATGGTCGGGATCGGGTCGCGGTAGGGGTCGCAGCGCTTGGCGACCCAGTCGCGCACGAAATCCTTGTCGAAGCTCTCGGGCCGCTCGCCCGCCGCGAACCGGGCCGGGTAGGTCTCGGCGCGCCAGTAGCGGCTGGAATCGGGCGTGTGGATCTCGTCGGCGAGGACGATGCGCCCGTCCCCGTCGGTGCCGAACTCGTACTTCGTGTCGGCGAGGATGAGGCCCCGCTCGGCCGCGAGCTCCTGCCCGCGGGCGAACAGCGCGAGCGCGTAGGCCGACACCGTCTCCCACTGGTCGGGCGTGAGCAGGCCCGCCGACAGGATCCCGTCCGGCGTGAGCGGCTCGTCGTGGCCGGCGTCGAACGCCTTCGAGGTCGGCGTGATGACCGGGGCGGGCAGGCGCTCGTTGTCCCGCATGCCGTCGGGGAAGCGCGTGCCGTACATCGCGCGCTCCCCTCGCCGGTAGAGGGTCAGGACCGACGTCCCGGTCGTGCCCGCGAGGTAGCCGCGCACCACGATCTCGACCGGCAGGATGGCGAGGCGCCGGGCGACGACCACGCAGGGGTCCGGATAGGCGATCACGTGGTTCGGGCAGATGTCGGCCGTGCGCTCGAACCAGAAGCGGCTGATCCCCGTGAGGACCTGTCCCTTCCAGGGGATGGCGGCCAGGATCCGGTCGAAGGCCGAGAGCCGGTCGGTCGCGACGATCACGCGCCGTCCGTCCGACAGGTCGTAGTTCTCCCGCACCTTGCCGCTGTAGCGACCCGGCAGGTCGGGCAGGTCCGCGTCCGCCAGGATGCGGGGATCGGTCGTCTCGGTGCTCATCCACGGCCTCGCAGGCGGTGCGGCGCGAAGGCCGCGTCGGGCTCGCCGGGTGCCGTCTCGGCCGCGAGGTCCGGAACGGCGAGGATCGGCGCGCCCCGGAGGTCGCGCCGCGTGACGATGGCGCCGCGCTCCTCGAGATAGGCGAGCATGCGGCGGGCGCGTCCGGCCGAGCTCGTCCCGTAGGCGGCGGCAAGTTCGGCGTCCGACGGGCAGGAGGCGCCCTCGATCGCGGCCCGGGCGACGAGAAGGAACAGCCCCGCGAGATCGTCCGGCAGCCCGGCCGCGAGCGCCTTGGCGCGCTCCCATTCGGGCGTCTCCGCGACGTCCCGCGTGGCGCCCGAGCGGGCGACGGCGAGGCGGCGCCGGAAGTCGGAGAGCGAGGGCGGCGATCCGTCGAGCCGGCGGATGCGGCAGCGGACGGTGAAGTCCTGGTAGAGCGTGGAGGGCGTCGACGTGCCGGCATCGGCATCGGCCAGGATCTCGGCCATGACGTCCGCCAGCGCGGCCTCCCGCTCCTCCGGCGCCAGCGTCGGGGCGTCGGGCGCGGGGTCGCGGACCGGCGGCCGGTAGGCGGCGAGCTGGACGAGGACGTCCGTCTCGGGCCGGGGCTTCGGCTTCGGCTCGCGGGCGGGCCGGGGCGGTTCGCCGGGCATGGCCGTGAAGATGAGGTCGCGCATGTCGCCCTCCGCCTCGGGCAGGGGCACGAGGGCGGGCGAGCCGTTGCGGGTCTCGGTCTCGGTCGGCCCGACCGCGACGGGCAGGGGACGCTTGGACAGGGCCGGGCCCAGCGCCACGAAGCGGCCGCGCTCGAGGTCGCGGAAGGTCTCGGCCGAGCGCCGGTCCAGGCCGAGGAGGTCGGCGGCCCGCGCCATGTCGATGTCGAGGAAGGTGCGGCCCATGAGGAAGTTCGACGCCTCGGCCGCCACGTTCTTGGCGAGCTTGGCGAGGCGCTGGGTGGCGATGATGCCGGCGAGGCCGCGCTTGCGGCCGCGGCACATGAGGTTCGTCATGGCGCCGAGCGAGAGGCGGCGCGCCTCGTCCGAGACCTCGCCGGCGGCCGCGGGCGCGAAGAGCTGCGCCTCGTCGACCACGACCAGCATCGGGTACCAATGCTCCCGCTCCGCATCGAACAGGCCGCCGAGGAAGGCCGCCGCGGCCCGCATCTGGCCGTCCGCGTCGAGCCCCTCGAGCGACAGCACGACCGACACGCGGTGCTGCCGGACCCGGGCCGCGATCCGCGACAGCTCGGCCTCGGACCCGTCCGCCTCGACGACGACGTGGCCGAACTTCTCGGCCAGCCCGACGAAGTCGCCTTCCGGGTCGATCACGGCCTGCTGCACGTCCGCCGCGCTCTGTTCGAGGAGGCGGCGCAGGAGGTGCGACTTGCCCGATCCCGAATTGCCCTGGACGAGCAGCCGGGTCGCCAGGAGCTCCTGCAGGTCCATGAGGGCCCGCCCGCCGGCGGCCTCGCCGAGATCGATGGCGTAGCGCATGGCGGGGTCGTAGCACGAGCCGGGCCGGGCCGCCGCCCCGCCCGCCTCTCTCCACAGATTCGGCCCCGGTCCGCGCCCTTGACGGCGGCGCCGCGGCCTCCTCATTGGACCCATGACATCCGACAAGCGCGACGCCCTGGCCGGCTATGCCCGCCTCGCCCCCGTGATCCCGGTGGTCACGATCGACGATCCCGAGACGGCCGTGCCGCTGGCCCGCACGCTGGTGGAGGCCGGGCTCCCGGTCGTCGAGGTCACGCTCCGCACGCAGGCCGCGCTCGCCGCCATGGAGCGCATCGCGCGCGACGTGCCGGACGCCGTGATCGCGGCCGGCACCGTGATCCGGCCCGCCCAGATCGGGGAGGTGGCCGCGGCCGGCGCCCGCTTCATCGTCACGCCCGGCACCTCGCCCGCCATGGCGGACGCGCTCGCCGGCTGCGCGCTGCCCGTGATGCCGGCCTGCGCCAGCGTCTCGGAGGCGCTGGCGCTCCTCGAGCGCGGCTTCCGGATCCTGAAGTTCTTCCCCGCGGGCGCCTCCGGCGGGCCGGCCTGGCTGAAGGCCGTCTCGGCCCCCGTGCCGGACCTCCGCTTCTGCCCGACGGGCGGCGTCGATCCCCGCAACGCGCCCGACTACCTCGCCTGCCCGAACGTGCTCTGCGTCGGCGGCTCCTGGATGGTGCCGAAGGACGCGGTCGCGGCCGGGGACTGGGCGCGCATCGGCGCGCTGGCCCGCGAGGCCGCGGCCCTCCGGACGACGCCGTGAGGAGCGGCGGCCGGTCTCAGGACGGCCGGATCCCGGTCGCCCGGAAGAAGGCGTAGAAGAAGGTCCCGTCCGGCTCGGCGCTTCGCGCCAGGCCCGCGAGGCCGTCGTCGAACTCGTCCGCCCCGACCAGTCCCGCGTCGATCGCCCGGCCGCGCAGCCCGGCGATCATGGCCCCGAACGTGTCGCGCGCGAAGCGTCTCTGCAGGTCGGGCCGGCTGCCGTCCGCGTAGACGATCCGGGGCTCGACGGCCACGGAGGCGAGCCCCGCCGCGACAAGCAGCGGGCGGAGCCGCCGTCCGATCTCGGCATCGCCGCCGAGGCTCCGCTGCAGGTCGATCTGGCACCGGATCAGCCGGCGGGCCGCCGCGTTCTCGGGATGGAAGAGGGCCGAGCCGTGATCGCCCTCGATCGCCGTCAGCGAGCCGCCCGGGCGGAGGAGGCGCGCGAAGGTCGCGAGCGCCCGGTCCGGATCCGGCAGGTGCTCGAGGACGAAGCAGACGAAGACGTGGTCGAAGCTCGCGGGCGCGAAGGGCGGGTCGGTCGCGTCCGCGACCCGGAACTCCACCGGGCCGAGGCCGGCGGAGCGGACCGCCTCGTCCGCCCTGGCCAGCGAATCCGCCGCGATGTCGATCGCCGTGAGCGCGATCCCCGGATGGGCCCGCAGGAGCGCGACCGTCTGCGCGCCGACCCCGCACCCGACCTCCAGCACGCGCTCGCCGGGCGCGTAGCCGAGCCGCCCGTGGAGAAGGGACGCGAGGGGACCGGCCTGGTCTCGCAGGCGGTCCGCCTCGCGGGGATCGTAGCCGTGCAGGTAGGCGTGGCGACGGGGCGGCGGGGCGATCGGCATGCCTCATCCTGGCGGGATCAGGGCGGCGCCGTCTTGAACGTTATTGCGGGCGCGGCGCCACGGCTGCGCGATAGCGCGCGGGCGTCGTCCCGAACTGCCGGCCGAAGGCGCGCGTCAGGTGGCTCTGGTCCGCGAAGCCGGCCAGCAGGGCGGACGCGGCGGGCGTCTCGCCGCGGGCGAGGGCGGCGCGGGCCAGGCGGACGCGACGCTGGAGGAGATAGGCGTGGGGCGTGGTCCCGACGTCGCGGGCGAAGGCGCGCAGGAGCTGGAAGCGGCCGATGCCGGCCGCGGCGGCGAGGTCGGCGAGCGTGAGCGGTCGCTCGGGCGCGGCCTCGATCAGGTCGACCGCCCGCCGGATGCAGGGTGCCGCCTTCGCGGACCGGATCCGGCGGTCGCCGTGGCGGTCGAGCAGGCGGCGGAGCACCCGCAGGAGGGCGGTCTCGCCCGCCATCGGGTCCGTCGCGGGGTCGGCCAGGAGCGCGTGCGCCGCCAGGAGCCCGGTCGCGAGCGCCGGGTCGCGAAAGGCCGGCCGGACGATCTCGACCGTTCCCGAGCGCCCCGGATCGAGATCGGCCAGCAGGGCGGGATCGAGGTGGAGCATCCGCCAGGACCGGGCGGCGCGCCCGACCGGGTGGCCGTCGTGCATCTCGCCGGGGTTCACGGCGATGCACTCGCCGGGTCCGGCCTCGACGGGGCCGCGCCCGCTCCAGGAGCGGTGGCCGCCCTCCAGCAGGATCCCGATCCCGTAGGTGTCGTGGGCGTGGCGCGGGAAGCCGCGGTCGGAGCGGAGCGAGACGGCCTCCACGCCCGCCAGGGCGGTGCGATGCTGTTCGGCGCGGTGGCGGGCGCGCGCCGGTCCGGGCCTCATGGCGGAGGTGGGACCGTGCTCCGCTCGCCCTCCATCTTGCCCTCGCGCTGGAGGAGCAGCGCGACGTACCAGCAGAAGCCGGCCCAGGCGGCGCCGACGCACCAGCCGCCGAGAACGTCCGAGGGCCAGTGCACGCCGAGATAGATGCGCGACAAGCCGATCAGGATCGTGAGGCCGATCGCGACGCCGAGGAAGAACAGCTTGGCACGCCGCTCGGCATGGACCCGCGCCAGCAGCGCGCCGAGCGTCAGGTAGGTCGCGGCGGACAGCATCGCGTGGCCGGACGGGAACGAGGCCGTGTAGACCCGCATGCCGTGCGGCACGAGGTCCGGCCGGGGCCGGTCGAAGCCGAGCTTCAGGACCGTCGAGAGCAGCATGCCGCCGCCGACGGAGGCGACGATCAGGACGGCCGCGCGCCGCCGGCCGGTCAGCATCATGTAGGCCACGGCCGAGATCGTCACGAGGCCGAGGATCGCGTGGCCGCCGAGTCCGGTCAGGTCGCGCATGCTCTCCTCGAGCCAGGACGGGCCGAGCGGATCGGTGAGGTCGGCCGGGTTACGCAGCGCCAGCAGGATGCGGCGGTCGAACGCGAGGCCGTTGCCCTCCCGGATCTCGCCCGCGATCTCGACGAAGCTCCAGCCGAGCAGCCCGACGATCGCGACGACCGCGAGCGGCACGGCCTCGTTCAGCCGGAGCCGCTCCGTGACGCCGTAGGCGGCCCGGCCGAACCGCGCGACGGAGCCGTGTC
>JAEUAC010000351.1 GCA_019695455.1 Methylorubrum extorquens
CTCCGGCACGACGAGCATCATGCGGTAGCCCCGGGTCGCCGCCACGAAGGCGAGCGCGATGCCCGTGTTGCCGGAGGTCGGCGCGACCAGCGTCCCGCCCGTGCCGATGGCCGAGACGAACACGTCGAGCTGGCCGCCGGTGTCGGACCAGATCTCCTCCGCCGTCGTCCGGCGGTGGATCTCGGGATTGGCCGGGTTCTCGAATTGCTGGGGCATGACGGCGCCCGGGATCTCGTTCACGAGCTCCGTCGCCTTGGCGACCGCGCCCTTCATGCCCTGCGGGCCGGGCGTCAGCACGAGTTCGGCGCCCAGGAAGGCGAGCATCTTGCGCCGCTCGATCGACATGGTCTCCGGCATCACGAGCATGAGGCGGTAGCCGCGGGCGGCCGCCACGAAGGCGAGCGCGATGCCCGTGTTGCCGGAGGTCGGCTCGACCAGCGTGCCGCCCGGCTTCAGCCGGCCGGACGCCTCGAGCGAATCGATCATGTTCACGCCGATCCGGTCCTTCACGGAGGCGATCGGGTTGAAGAACTCGAGCTTGAGGAGGATCTCGGCCTTGATGCCCTTGTGCCGGGCGAGCCGGTCCAGCCGGACGAGCGGGGTGTCGCCGATCGTCTCCGTGATCGAGCCGTACACCCGGCCGCGTCCGGGCGTCCTGGTCGTGAGCGCTGCATCGGCCATCGTGTTCACTCCCTGCTGTCGTCGACAGGCTAGCTAAATACCGCCGGCGTGTCGATAATCCGTTGTATCCACAATCTCATATCGTGAAATCGACCGTGCCGGTCGCGGCCGCCTGCCCGGCGCGGCCGCACAGATCCTCGACCGTGATCGCGTCCAACGCCACGAGATAGGCTGCTGCGGCCTCCCGGAGCGCGGGTTCGACGACGGTGTCGAGGAGGGCGGAGCCGGTCTCCTCGCCCGGAAGCGAGCCGAGGCTGCGCACGATGTCGCCGACGGAGACGCGGCGCCGTTCCCGGGCGAGCTCGTAGCCGCCCCGCGGCCCGCGCAGGCCCTTCAGGATGCCGCCCCGGACGAGCGCCTGCAGCACCGTCTCGAGATGGCGCGGCGCGAGGCCGTGCCGCGCCGCGAGGGCCTTCGCCGAGACCGGCACGGGACGGGCGTGGAGCGCGACGTCCAGCACGGCCGTGACCGCGTAGAGGGCGCGTCGAGGCAGGAGGTTCATGACGGAGCAAGGGGGCCGATGCCCGTGGAGCCGAACCCGCCCTCGCCGCGTCCCTCGCTCCCCGGGACGGCGTCGACCAGCCGGAAGTCCGGCCGGCCGACCGGCAGGAACACGAGCTGCGCGATGCGATCACCCGGGGCGATCGTGAGCGCGCCGCCGTCGGACAGGGACGGATCGGCCGGATTGCGGTTCCAGCAGGAGACGCGGATTTCGCCCTCGTAATCCGCGTCGATGACGCCGATCCCGTTGCCGAGGACCAGCCCGCGATGCCCGAGCCCGGACCGGGGGGCGAGAACGGCGCACCAGGCCGGGTCGCCGATGCGGATCGCGAAGCCGGCCGGAACGAGCACGGCCGGCCCGCCCGGCGCGAGCACGAGCGGCGCGTCGAGGCAGGCATGGAGATCCAGCCCCGCCGCGAGAGCCGAGCCGCGATGCGGAAAGCCCCAGGCCGGGAGGCGCGGGTCGAGGATGCGCAGGTCGACGGGAAGGCGGGTCATGCTGCTGCGTCGGATCGGGCGCCCCGGTCCCGCGCGGGCCGGTCGCCCCGGAACATGGCCGGACCTTAGTCCCGCGCAGCGCCCGATCCTAGGCCGTTGCGCGTCCGCGGGGTCTCTGGCATAAGCCCGACCTTCGAACGGCCCGGCCAGTAGGGCTGCCGTGGCGGTTCGATCCTGCTCAAAGCAGCACTCGAAGCGCGGATGGGGCTCCGTCCCCGGCGCCGCGCGTTCAGGAGAGCCAAATGCCCAAGCTGAAAACCCATTCGGGTTCCAAGAAGCGATTCAAGATCTCCGGTACGGGGAAGGTGATCATGGCCCAGGCGGGCAAGCGCCATGGCATGATCAAGCGGACCAACAAGCAGATCCGCAACCAGCGCGGCACCACCGTGATGTTCAAGGGTGACGCCGACAACGTGAAGAAGTTCTTCCTGCCCAACGGCTGATCGAACCCGACACGTCCCGCATCCCCCATTCCTGACAGGAGATCATCATGGCCCGCGTGAAACGTGGCGTGACCAGCCACGCCAAGCACAAGAAGGTCCTCGACGCCGCCAAGGGCTTCTACGGCCGGCGCAAGAACACGATCCGGATCGCCAAGCAGGCGGTCGAGAAGTCGATGCAATACGCCTACCGCGACCGGAAGAACCGGAAGCGGACGTTCCGGGCGCTCTGGATCCAGCGCCTCAACGCGGCGGCGCGCGAGCACGGCCTGACCTATTCGCGCCTGATCGACGGGCTCGCCAAGGCCGGCGTCGAGGTGGACCGCAAGGTCCTCTCGGACCTCGCCATCCACGAGCCGGCCGCCTTCGCGGCGATCGCCGACAAGGCCAAGGCGGCGCTCCCGGCGGAGCTGTACAAGGCGGCGGCGTAGCCACCGCCTCGTCAGGCGCCTCCAGGCACCCCGCGCGCGGGGTGCCCCGACGGAGCCTCGAAGCACGCACCGCCCGCGGGAGCATCCTTCGAGGCTCGCCTGCGGCTCCCGTCTCGGGGTGAGATGGAGCCGTCCTGGGCTCCCCGCGATGGAGCCCGTCCTGGGCTCCTCATGACCGACCTCTCCTCCATCGAGCGCGACCTCCTCGCGCAGATCGACGCCGCGCCCGACGAGGCGGCGCTCGAGAGCCTGCGCGTCTCGACGCTCGGCAAGAAGGGCTCGGTCTCCGACCTCCTGAAGACGCTGGGCCGGCTCTCGCCGGAGGAGCGCAAGGTCCAGGGGCCGCTCATCAACGGCCTCCGCGACGCGGTCGCGGCCGCGCTCGCGGCCCGCCGCGAGGTGCTCGAAGGCGCGGCCCTCGACGCCCGCCTCGCCGCGGAGCGCGTGGACGTGAGCCTGCCGGTCCGCGAGGCGCCGGAGGCGCGGGGCCGCATCCACCCGATCAGCCAGGTCGTCGACGAGCTGACGGCGATCTTCGCCGACATGGGGTTCCGGGTCGCCGAAGGGCCCGACATCGAGACGGACGAGCTCAACTTCACGGCGCTGAACTTCCCCGTCGGCCATCCGGCCCGGGAGATGCACGACACGTTCTTCCTCCCGCCCGACCATCACGGCCAGCGCAAGGTGCTGCGCACGCACACGTCGCCCGTGCAGATCCGGACCATGCGGTCCGAGCCGCCGCCGATCCGCGTCATCATCCCGGGCCGCACCTACCGGCACGATTCGGACCAGACGCACACGCCCATGTTCCACCAGGTGGAGGGGCTGGTCATCGACCGGCACGCCAACCTCGCCAACCTGAAATGGGTGCTGGTCGAGTTCTGCAAGGCGTTCTTCGAGGTCGAGGACGTGAAGATGCGGTTCCGGCCGTCCTTCTTCCCCTTCACCGAACCGTCGATGGAGGTCGACATCCAGTGCTCGCGCCGCGGCGACGAGATCCGCTTCGGCGAGGGCGAGGACTGGCTCGAGATCCTGGGCTGCGGGATGGTGCATCCGAACGTGCTGCGCCATTGCGGGCTGGACCCGGACGTCGTCCAGGGCTTCGCCTGGGGGATGGGCATCGACCGCATCGCCATGCTGAAATACGGCATGCCGGACCTACGCCCCTTCTTCGACGCCGACGTGCGCTGGCTGAACCATTACGGCTTCCGCCCGCTCGACATGCCGACGCTGGCGGGCGGCCTGACGGGGTAGACGGGGA
>JAEUAC010000016.1 GCA_019695455.1 Methylorubrum extorquens
CGGCGGGGTCGCGGGGCGCGCGGGCCTCGCGAAAGTCGAGCGCCGTTCCGGCGACGGGCAGGATCGCGCCGCTCGGGATCCCGTCGGGCCCCGTGTCGACGTAATGCGAGGCGGCGACCCGCAGCCGATGGTGGGCCCGCATGTCGGGCGAGCTGTCCAGGTTGAAATAGGCGTGGCAGGTCAGGTTCAGGGGCGTCGGCGCGTCCGTCTCGGCCTCCAGGCCGATCAGGAGCCGCCCCGGTCCGACGAAGCGATACGTCGCGCTCGCCCGCACGTGGCCGGGAAAGCCCAGGTCGCCGTCGGGCGAGTCCAGCGTGAACCGGCAATGCCCCGGTCCGGTCTCCGCCAGCGACCAGGGGCGCACGCCGAAGGCGCCTGGGCCCCCGTGCAGGGTGTTCGGCCCCTCGTTCGCGAGAAGGCGATGCTCGCGGCCGTCGAGCCGGAAGCGGGCGCCGGCGATCCGGTTGGCGTAGCGCCCGACGACCGCCCCGAAGGACTTGCCGTGCCCCACGTAGTCCTCGAGCGTCGAGAGGCCGAGCACGACGCGCTGCGGCCCGTCCCGCCCCGGCACGACGAGGTCGCGCAGCGTCGCGCCGAAGCCGATCACGGTCGCGCTCGATCCCGCCCCATCGTCGAAGGCGACGGCCGGGACGGCGACGCCGTCGAGGCGTCCGAAGATCGCGGGACCGGTCATGCCGGACAGGCCGCGAAGCGGGTCCGGCGCCCCCGGATGCCGGTCTCGACGGCGAGAAGGTGGCCCGCCATCGGGTCGATCTCCCGGTCGGCGCCGCGGGAATCGGTGGTGATGTAGAGGGTGGCGAGATCCGGTCCGCCGAAGGCGGGCTTGGTCGGCTTCGGCGTCGGCAGCGGGATCGCGAGCAGGGGCTCGCCCTCCGGCGAGAACCGCGTCACGCGCGCTCCGCCGAAATGGGCGACCCACACGCAGCCCTCCGCATCCACCGTGCAGCCGTCGGGATAGCCCTCGCCCTCGCCGAAGCTCACGAACGGCTCCGCCTCGCCCGGCCGGCTGTCGGTGCCGATGCGGTGGCGCCAGATCCGGCGGGACTCGGTCTGCGTCGTGTAGAAGATCCCGGCCTCCGCATCGAGCGTCGGCCCGTTGGTCACGGCCGCCTCGAGCCCGAACCGGCCGAGCGTGCCGCCCGTCCAGTGGTAGAAGCGCCCGGTCGGGACGCCTTCGCCGTCGTCCATCGTCCCGAACAGGAGCGTGCCGTCCAGGCCCGCGCAGGCGTCGTTCAGGCGATTGTCGGGCCAGTCGGGCTCGGGATCGACGAGATGGCGCATCGCGCCGTCCCGGAGGTCGAGCCGCACGACCCCGTCCTGCCGCCCGACGAGAACCACGGACGGATCCTCCGTGAGCACGACGAACCCCGCCTGCCGGCCGACGGGGAACCGGTCGGCCTCGGCATCGCCGGGCCGCCAGCGGAAGACGATGCCGCCCTTGACGTCCACGAAGAAGAGCGCGCCGGACCGGTGGTCCCAGGTCGGGCTCTCGCCGAGGGTGGCGGCGACCGGCAGCGCCACCCTGGGCCGCTCGGGAAAGATCACGGGTGCGCTCATGCCGCCCTCCTGCCCCCACGCAACGCGCCGACCGGGAGCGGGTTGCCGGAGACGCGGCGCCCCCCGGGCGCCGGCGCCCCCGAGCGTCGCCGCTACGCCGACGGCGGCCGGAGCTCGCGCGCGATGCGGACGGCGAGGCGGCAGAGGGACAGGTCGGAGCCCGCCGGGCCGAGCAGCGACAGCCCGAGCGGCGCGTCGCCGAGGCGGACCAGCGGCAGCGAGACCTGGGGCAGCCCCGCCAGCGCCGCCGGGCAGAGATGGCCCGCGACCTCGTCCTCGGACCGTGCCGGGCCCGGCGGCCCCGGATCGCCGTCCGGCAAGGTCGGCAGGATGAGGAGGCCGTCCGCGGCGAGCAGGCGCCCGAGGCGCGCCGCGAGGGTGGCCCGGGCGGCTTCGGCCTCGTCGCGGTCGTCGTCGTCGCGCACGTCCGGCCCGAACGACGGCACCGCGGGATCCGGCCCGTCCGGGTGCCGCACCCGACCGTCGGCCTGCAGCTCGCGATAGGCCGCGACGAGCGGCCCGAGGCCCGACGGCGCGAGCTCCACCATGTCCCCCCGGCCGAACAGGTCCTCGATCGCCTCGATGGCGGGCGCGAGGGCGGCCCGGACGTCATGGTGGAGGACGGCGAGGGTATCGGCCGCGATCAGGCAGCGCGGTGCGTCCGGCAGGGGGACGGCCGGCTGCCCGAGCAGCGCCTCGGCCACGCGGGCGAAGTCGGCGGCCTCCCGCGCGAGCCAGCCCCAGCCGTCGAGAGGGGCCGGCCCGTCGTGCGGGACCGGCGGACCCGTCCGCAGCCCGAACAGGCCGAAGCGACCCGCGTCGCGGCGGAGCAGGCCGTCGGCGTCGGACGCGATCACGACGTCGCAGCCGCCCTCGCGCAGCAGAGCCAGGGCATCGGCCGGGCCCGACCGGTCGGGCAGGGCGGCCCCGGCGGCCAGGAGGGCCTGGACGGCGCGCTCCGCCGCGCCGTCCAGGCCCTCCCCGATTCCGAGCGTCAGCCCGGCGAGGGGGCCCCCTCCGGGCGCGGGATTGGCGGTCGCGGACGAGGCCGCAGGGTGAGATGACATCGCGGACACGGCCTCCCGTCTCGCCTCCAAGCTTGACGGGAGCATGGCACCGGCGGACGCCCGTGTGGCGTCGCGTCCGCGTCAGGACGCAGGCGACAGGACGTGGATGACGCGGCTCGCGACCAGGTCCTTGGTGCGGGCGCCGTAATCCTTCATGTGCGGCGCGACCGCGTGGGCCTTCAGGGCCTCCACGCTCGCCCATTTCTCGATCACCATGAAGGCGTCGGGGCCGATCGGCGCCTGGATCGCGCCGACCCCGTCCGTGTCGACGGCCGGGCCGTATTCGATGCAGCCGTCCTCGGCGAGCACGGCGGGGATGTTGGCCCGCATGTGGCCCAGGATCTCCTCGCGCCGGCCCGGCTGGGCCGTGATGATGGCGATGACGTGGATCATGGTTCCTCCCGGTCCGCCTCCATGGCGGACGGCCCGGCCTTGCCGGCCGCGTCCGCCCGCTTACGGCGCGCGGCGGCCGGAGGAAAGCCGCCCCGGCGCGACGCGGGCGGCGGGTCCTCTTGCCATCGCGCGCCCCCTCCCATAGGAGCCGCGCCTTCGCGGTCGGGCGGGCGAAAGTACGGGGCATGACGGGTTTCAGGGAGCTGGTCTTCTCCGGCGTTCAGCCGACGGGGAACCTCCATCTCGGCAATTATCTCGGCGCGATCACGCGATTCGTGGCCCTGCAGGAGCGCTACGACTGCATCTATTGCGTGGTCGACCTGCACGCGATCACGGCCGAGCTCCACCAGCCCGACCTGCCGAGCCAGACGCGCGAGGTCACGGCCGCGTTCCTGGCGTCGGGCATCGATCCCAGGCGCAACATCGTCTTCAACCAGAGCCAGGTCTCCGGCCATGCCGAGCTCGCCTGGATCTTCAACTGCGTCGCCCGCATCGGGTGGATGAACCGCATGACGCAGTTCAAGGACAAGGCCGGCAAGGACCGCGAGAACGCCTCGCTCGGGCTCCTCGCCTACCCGTCGCTCATGGCGGCCGACATCCTCCTCTACCGGGCGACGCACGTCCCGGTCGGCGAGGACCAGAAGCAGCATCTCGAGCTGACGCGCGACATCGCCCAGAAGTTCAACAACGACTTCCAGCCCGCCATCGCGGCCCGGGCGGATTCGGTGCCCGCGGGCGACGAGGCGGGAAGCCGGCAGTTCTTCCCGCTGACCGAGCCCCTGATCGGCGGGCCGGCGGCGCGCGTCATGTCGCTCCGCGACGGCTCCAAGAAGATGTCGAAGTCGGACCCGTCCGACTTCTCGCGCATCAACCTCACGGACGACCGGGACGCCATCGCGGGCAAGATCCGCAAGGCGAAGACGGATCCCGAGCCGCTGCCCTCCGAGGAGGCCGGGCTCGCGGGGCGCCCGGAGGCGGACAACCTCGTCGGCATCTACGCGGCGCTCGCGGGGACCGACAAGGCGGCCGTGCTCGGCGATTTCGGCGGCGCCCAGTTCTCGGCCTTCAAGGCGGCGCTGGTCGACCTCGCCGTGGACGTCCTCGGCCCGATCGGCGCCGAGATGAACCGCCTGCAGGCGGATCCGGGCCATATCGACGCCGTCCTGGCCGACGGCGCGGGCCGGGCGCGCGCCATCGCGGACGAGACCATGAGGGCCGTCAAGGACATCGTCGGCATGGTGCGCTCCTGAGGTCGCCGGCGCCCCGCCGCCCGCTTGCCGGGCGACCGCCGGAGCGGCATCGTCGGGGCGGGAAGGGCTTCGCATGACAGGCGCCACCAGACGCTCCTTCGAGGCGGGCCATCGGCCGAAATTCCTCGTCGTCGTCGACGAGACGCCGGAATGCTCGCGCGCCATCCGGTTCGGCGCGCGCCGCTGCGCGCGCACCGGCGCGCGGCTCGTGATGCTGGGCGTGGTCGATCCGCCGGACAATTTCGAGTTCCTGGGCGTCGGCGACGCGCTCCGCGAGGAGGCCGAGGAGG